>JBIIHN010000349.1:0-2996 GCA_044235745.1 Bacteroidia bacterium | reverse complement strand
AAGGCAGAAAACTATGAAATACCGAATGAAACCATTGATTAAACAAGGACGAATTTTAAAAATTTGCATCCTGTTCCTCTTGCTAATAACTCCTACTTCATTTGCGATGTCATCACCTGCAGCCGGGGATGGTGGTTATGAACTGAAATTTAAAATCAACGGATTAAAAGACTCACTGGTTCATATTGCCAATTATTACGGCGATAAGCAATATCTTAAAGATTCAGCAAAGGTTGACGCGACTGGCAATGTAGTTTTCAAAAATGCAGAATCATTACCCGGAGGTATTTATTTATTTGTTTTCCCGAACAAAACATATTTTGAATTCCTGATCGACAAAGAGCAGAAGTTTTCAATGGAGTGCACAATGGGACAAGTGATCGAAACCATGAAAGTGAAGGGATCTGAGTCTAACAGGTTGTTCTATGAATATCTTTCTTTTATACAGTCCAAGTCTAAGGAAGTTGAACCTTTGAAAGCCGAGAGAAAACAAAAAGCTGACGCTAAAGAGCCAACAGCCGATATAGATAATCGCATCAAAGTAATCGATGAACAGGTGCAACAATATAAACTTGATTACATCAAAGCTCATCCACAGGATTTGTTATCCGCTATCTTTAAAGGATCTCAGGATCCGGATGCGCCTGAACTTCCGCTTAAAGCGGACGGCACACGTGATTCATCATACGCCTACTACTATTTCAGAGATCATTATTTCGACAACCTGGATCTATCAGATGAGCGCTTGTTACGTTCACCTATCTATCACAACAAGTTGAGTTTTTTCGTTAAGAATATGCTGATTCAGATACCGGATTCGATTATACCAATTGCAGACACCCTGGTAGCAAAGGCCAGCGCAAACAAGGAAACCTTTAAGTACATGGTTTGGTTTTTAACGAATCAATATGAGACATCCAATATTATGGGAATGGATCAGGTTTTTGTGCATTTGGTAAAGAACTATTATACCAAGGAAAAAGCATACTGGGTGGATGATGCCACCCTATATAAGATTCAGGACAGGGCAAAAACGCTTGAACCAATTCTTCTGGGAAAGAAAGTTAAAAACCTCATTATGCAGGATTCCCTCGGTAATTATCAGGCGTTGTATAGTGTGAACGCGCCGTATACTATCCTTTACTTCTGGGATCCTGATTGTGGTCACTGTAAAAAAGCTACGCCCAAGGTTAAAGCCTACTATGATAAAGTACGTTCAAAGGGTGTACAGGTGTATGCAGTTTGTACAGAAGTGGAAATGGAAAAATGGAAAGCATTTATCAAAGAAAATAATCTTGACTGGATAAATGTTGCTGATCCAAAGCTTCAAAATAATTTCAGATCCGAATTTGATATAAAAACCACACCACAGATTTTTATTCTGGACAAGGATAAAAAAATCATCGCTAAAAAAATAGATGAAGAAACCCTTGAAAAGATAATGGACAAAGAACTCGAAGGCCAGACATCTAAAAAATTCTGAATCAAAGCCGGATCAACTCAAAGGTCCGGCTTTCTCTTTTTTGTTTACCATCCATCTATCTAAATAACAAACGAGGATAGTAGCATAAAACAAGCTACCTATAGTTATAATAACAAGATGACGGGTCCAATTCCAGCTTAGGCCCAGTGCAATTCGGCTGACTGCAATTAAACCGGCAGCAAACATTATTTTTCCCCAGAAAGAACTCCCCTTGAAAAAAAGTTTCCAGGTCTCTCTGTTAAAGATCTTTTTGATCGAAATCATCCAGTATGCCATCACCAGCAATCCCACAAATGTGCTTACATACCAAACAATGTAACAATGGCGGATTTTAATACCTCCTACTATGCTTTCGTCTATCAGAAATGGAATTTTATGCGCTAAATATCCATTTGCATGAGAAAATGAATCCCATATAAGATGAGAAAAAATACCAACCAAAGCTGACAAAATAAACGCAATGGGTTTATTCTTGAGCCATTCGATAAAATCCGGATAACGTTCAGGTTTAAAATCCGAACGCAGAAATGCCAACCGGGGAAGCAATGCTTTTACCAAAGTATGATGCCATATGAAGGATAAGATAAATGTCATCGGCAAATTAAACAGAAAAACACCTTCCAGCGAATGAGAATTATATGCAGCAGGACTTAGCCAGATAAAATATTCAAGATCGGGAACCATCGTTCCGATAAATAGCGCTGTCCAGGAGATGTTTGCCTTATCAATACGACGTAAGGGAAACAACCATGCAGCATGAGCCGGAGTAAAGGGCATATCAGAGAATCGTGAATTCAGTACGTCGGTTCTGCGCTCTTCCCTCTTCCGATTCATTTGAAGCTACAGGTCTGGCATCACCGTATCCTTTGTACGTAATTCTATCGGCCTGGATTCCATTTTGAACAAGAAAATCTTTCACTGATTTGGCACGATTCTCTGATAAAAGTTGATTTGCCTTTTTATCTCCGCTGCTATCTGTATGTCCGCTAATCTCAATTTTTAATGTTGGCTGATTTTTCAATAATGCCACGAGCCTGGTAAGTTCAGGAGTTGATTCCGGTTTTAAATCGAATTTATTTACATCAAAGAAAATATTCCGAAGCACCACTTTCTCACCGGGCTTGGGTTGTTGAAGCTTTATATTGAGCAGAAATGCATTCTGACGGGTATTGGCATTCTTCAGCTCAAAATAATCACTATAAAACAGATAACTCTCTTTATTTACATTCAGCATATAGTTTCGCCCCGCCGGTAAGCATGCAAGAAATTCACCTTTACGTTTATCCGTTGTATTGGACAGCACAACCTTGCCTGTGGAAAGATCTACAACTTCAAACTGTGCTGCGAGCGGATTTCCGGTAGCGGCATCCGTCACAATTGCTTTTACATAACTTGTCAGCGCCGGTTGAACATCTTGATACAGATCAAAAGAGTAGAGATCCAGTCTTCCAAATCCGCCTTTACGATCACTGGCAAAATAGGCCTTCTTCCCATCGGCACTTACCACCAGGCT
>JBIIHN010000348.1:0-2998 GCA_044235745.1 Bacteroidia bacterium | reverse complement strand
CCATCCTCTGAACAGGAATATCAAAATGAACTTGCAACTGCCGAGCTTCAACTCAAAGAAAGACAGTCTAAGATGGCCAACTTTATCAGCGCAGAAACAGTTATCGCGTTAAGTACACCGGAAGCGTTGGGAGAAGGCAAAGACCTCTTTACAAAGAATTGTGCTACCTGCCATGGTAATGATGGAGGTGGTACGGTTGGACCAAATTTAACCGATGAGTTCTGGATTCATGGCGGCGGTATCAAAAACATCTTTAAAACGGTAACAGAAGGAGTTCCTGCCAAAGGGATGATCAGTTGGAAATCGCAATTAAGTCCCAAGCAAATTCAATCGGTTTCCAGTTATATCCTCACCCTGCAAGGTACAACGCCTGCCAGCGGAAAAGCCCCGGAAGGTGATAAATGGGCTGATGCCGGAAATGCACCTGCGGCCGATTCAACTGCTGCTCCTGCAGACAGCGTAACAAAAGATGCTGATGTAGCCGCAAAATAAATCTTTATTTGCACACACATCTATTGATTTAGCAAAATGAACACCAATGTCCCGCAGACAGCAGATCCGGAAGGTTCCTTTCGTGACAGCGTAGCCACCATTTCACAAGACGGCAAGCGCAACTGGATTTATCCGAAACAGCCAAAAGGAAGATATTACGATCGCAGAACGATCGTCAGTGTAGTATTTCTGATTTTGATGTTTGCGGGACCCTTTCTTAAAATTGACGGACATCCCTTGATGCTTTTTAACGTCCTCGAACGTAAATTCATATTATTTGGCATAGCATTCTGGCCGCAGGATTTTCATCTCTTCGTATTGGCAATGCTGACATTCATTGTTTTCATTATCCTTTTCACTGTATTGTTCGGACGACTTTGGTGTGGATGGGCTTGTCCTCAGACGATTTTTATGGAGATGGTGTTCAGAAAAATTGAATACTGGATCGAAGGTGACGCGCCCCAGCAAAAAGCACTCAATGCTGAGCCCGCTAATCCACGTAAATTCAGAAAAAAGTTTCTGAAAAACTCCATCTTCTTTCTTATTTCATTTATAATTGCCAACACCTTTCTCGCTTACCTGATCGGGATTGATGAACTTAAACTCTTAGTGGAAGAAGGTCCCGGACAACATGCCGGAACCTTTACTTCGCTCATTATCTTTTCCCTGGTTTTCTTCGGCGTTTATATCAAATTCAGAGAACAGGCGTGTATCGTGGTTTGCCCATACGGAAGACTACAAGGAGTATTGCTGGATAAAAATTCTGTGGTAATCGGTTATGATTATAAACGCGGAGAACCAAGAGGTAAAATTCATAAAAATGAAGAAAGAACACTTGGTGACTGTATCGATTGTCATCAATGCGTACAGGTTTGCCCCACCGGTATCGATATTCGGAACGGAACGCAATTAGAATGTGTAAACTGCACTGCCTGTATTGATGCCTGCGATACGATCATGGATAAGATCAATAAACCCAGAGGGCTTATCAGATATACCAGTGAAGAAGCTATTGCTACAGGAAATAAATTCAAAGTAACGACACGGATAGTAGCTTACTCTGTTGTGCTCACAATTTTATTGTCAACGCTAATCACACTATTGGCCTTACGAACAGATGTAGAAGCCACCATCCTGCGCACACCGGGTATGTTATATCAGGAACAACCCAACGGTCAGGTCAGCAATCTCTACAATGTAAAGATTGTCAACAAAACTTTTAAAGCGATGCCCATTGAAGTCAAAATAACTGAACCTTCAGGTAATGTAAAATGGGTTGGAAACGGTATTCAAACCATTCAACCGCAAGATATTGCAGAAGGAGAGTTCTTCATTCTGCTGGACAACCAACTGATTAAAACTACCAAGACCAAAATTAAAATTGACATTTACAGCAATGGAAAGCCTGTTGAAAATGTCACCACTAATTTTATAGGACCTGTAAATTAACATCAATATGACTATCAACTGGGGTTACAAGATTTTAATTCTATATGTAGGATTCGTTGCCGGAATGCTGTTTCTGGTTTATAAATGCACACAACAGAACATCGATCTGGTTGCTGATAACTATTATGAAAAGGAAATAAAATTTCAGGATCAGATCAACCGCAGCAATAATGTCAATGCAGGGGGATTAGTTTTGAAGACCGCTGTAAATGAGTCGAAGCAGCTTATCATCACTTATCCTGCTGCAGTTTCAGGTGCTAAAACAAGCGGAGAAATACACCTCTTCCGACCCGACAATGCAAAACTAGATGTAAAAATTCCTGTTGACATCACGGAGGGCTTACAATACATAGATGTATCTAAGCTTGCAAAAGGATATTGGAGGGTACAGGTGAGCTGGCAACTGGGAGATACTCCACTCTATCAGGAGGAAAGAATATTTATTCAATAGGCTATGGAACTCATTTTTTGGACCGCCCTGTCTGTTGGATTCCTTGGCAGCTTTCATTGCGCAGGAATGTGTGGCCCGATTGCATTGGCTCTTCCGGGATCGAATGGAAGTATGTTGTCTTTATTGACAGGCCGGTTAGCCTATAACCTGGGTCGGGTGGTCACCTACTCCTTGTTGGGGATAATCGTAGGATTGCTGGGACACTCATTTTCTATACGGGGATGGCAAAGTGATGTGAGTATTTTTAGCGGGGTGTTGATTATATTGTTTGTGCTTTTCTCCAATAAACGAATCCTGTCATTTGTTAATGGTAAACTGGTGGGAGTTTCTTTCTTTTTTAAGCAGAAGCTGGGAATATTGATGAAAAGACACTCAGTCGGGTCATTATTCGCCGTTGGACTCTTAAACGGAATCCTGCCATGCGGCTTTGTCTATCTTGCATTAGCCGGGGCGGCAACAACAAAAGGGCCAATGGAAGGGGCGGTTTATATGTTTCTTTTTGGCATTGGCACCCTACCTATCATGCTTATTCTCGCTTTGTCGGGTTCGTTTATCAGTCTGAAAGCACGCAACTTCATTAACAAGCTATCTCCGGTAATCGCCATC
>JBIIHN010000347.1:0-3011 GCA_044235745.1 Bacteroidia bacterium | reverse complement strand
AGTATAGCGGCGATGGTATCAACCTGCATCCTTCATCACCGTACTTGTATGCTGCGATCATAATATCGGTCGTACCGGCACCGATATCCACAGAACCGATTGTCAATGCTTTCTTATTGTAATCCAATAAATCATCTCGCTTACAGCCATAGAGCTCAAAAAACTCCTTCGGATTATTTCTGTATCGATTACCCACCTCCGCATACAAATAAACAAACTGAGCGGAAGTCGCTTCATCATAAATCCATTCCTTTTCATCGTCAGTATTGCGTCTTTTGCGAGGTGCGGGTATAACCTGAACGACTTCAAATGTCGTATCAGCACCTGTTGAAAACGTTTTATCTGACAAATACCGATTAAGTACGAGCGCAGCCACTTCCGCACATTTACGCATGACATTCTGTTCAAGACCGGACATTGCTGTGGGGCAAGTCACAATAATGCGTCCCAACCTTCGCGCCTTATTCTCATTACCCCAATTATGTCGGAACGAGTAGCCATTCATTTGCATATTTGCCTGCGCAAATATTTCAAGGAAGGCCAAAGTCATAAGTGCTTTACGCGAGTAATTGTTGGTGATTTCTGCAGTTCCTTCAGTATTTAGCGAGCCATCTGCGTTTATATATTCAGAAATACCCTTAATCCAAATCGGCTTGCTGTTCGTCCCCTCCAGCATCACATACTCCCACTCTTTGTTCTGCGGGTTTGCATCCCATAAATACCGTTTAGGACTGGAAAAAGTGGAGATTTTTTCCATGCCGGTATTCAGATTGACGGCTTTGTGAATTAACTCATTTGCCTCCCGTCCCAAACGCACCATACTCGGGTATACAAACTGCTTACTGCCTACCAAGTTTAAACCACCCAGGTCAGCCTCGTGAAATGAAAGCCGCATGTCAAATGAATCATCTTGTACATTCAGCCCCGTGGGAAGGATAGGATGTGTAAAATTCTGCAAAGCCAATTTCTCCACTCTTGTAAAATCATGATTATCGAAAAGCACTGCACAGGTACGTGAATTGCCTATATCAATGACAATATCCACATCGATGGCCTCCGCATCCTTATCTGAAAACAGCGTAATTGTGGGTATGGCACCTGTACGCTGAATCGATTTAATTAAAAAAATATAATTGGCAAGGTAATTCAGCTTCGGTCGCTTTATTCTTATGGCATCAAGCTTATCAACTCCATGGTATAATTGAAGCAAATAATCATCCACCCATCCACAATTTTTCTGTGACGAACAAAAATCAAAAAACATCATTTCATTATTGCAAACAGCAAAGTCTTTAGAAGCTTCATATTCACTTGAAAAAACCGGCGTCTCTTTCAGATCCTGATCCTCAAAATTATCTGCCTCATATTTTGCCCTTGTATCAAAGGCCAACACTAAATTGTACTTTTTAGCAGTTCGCGTTTCCTCAATTGGGACTAACTTGATTCTACACCAATTCGTCGGCCCAAACTGCGACCTTTTGTTGGCCCCCAAAACAAAAAAGGGAAAAGGAAGCCAACAATTTTCGAATTTATCAATACGCAAACGATTGATATTTAAATGAAAACAATCGGATTCCCCGGCATCATTCTGACTGGGTATTATTTTTTTATACTGACCGCTTACAAACTCATCGCGTTCGGATACCTCTTTCCATTTCCCATTCACAGTCCCGGCCTTCACAAGTTTGCCATCTATCATTTCATCTTTGGACTGTACATAGCCCAATCTTTTCAAATCACTTTTTAACACCCAGACATCCTCGTCCGCAAAATGATGTACGAGTTCAAGCTTTAGCTTTTCCTCCACCATATCAAACCACTCACGGAAACTGATTTTAAAAGGGTCGTTTAAATTTAGTTCCAACGGTATTGAAAGAAAATGAATGCCGGTATTTGCAATTAGATTCATAGCTTGAGCTGAATGAGAGAGTCGTACTTTCAAGAGAAATCGGAAAGAAACCAGACTACTTCACCAAAATTAAAATATAGCTTTATCTCAACCTAACTTCTGCAAGCTTGCAGTTTTTTAAAAAGTGGTTTTCTCAACAAAAAGACCTGAAATTATCTTGTAATAATTATAGCTTGTAGTCTTTAAATGTCAATAGTTTAACCCTCAAAATCACGGTTTAATTCAAGCTTTCAGAATTTTAAAACCCTGGTTTCCTGTGTAACTATTTATACTATCTGAACTACACTTAACAGGCCATTAACAGAAACAATAAATTTCAACTGCGATTTGCCATAACTACAACAGAGCCCGCTACCATGTCGTGAATTGCTCTTTTTTGCTTATTGGACGTAATTGTGAAAAATGAAATCACACCAAGAAGTATTTTTACCACATATCGAATATACGCCTGAAGTATATTGATTCGCTTTTTCTCGTTACCAAATTTCCTAACCCTTAACCTACAGACATAATTTCCCGCGCTACAACCAAGTACATTGCAAACAGGTTCGTAATTAAAATATATGCCAAACAAGATATAGCCCTTTATTACGCCAAGATTTTGATCATTTGCATTACCTAAAAGTTGACTTATAAAAAACAAAATGAACATTATAAATATTTGATCAATCAATGCGGATTGATATCTTCGCACTAATAAGGGGTAAAATTCATTTTCAGTTTCTTCAATGGTCTTTTCTTTCCCGTTATTCATTTTAAAATGTTTTATGTTATCTACTTAAGCGATATTTTCAATTTATGAGCGGAATGTATGTTATATTTTAAACCATAGGACGCATCTCGTCGCATTCGCACCAAACTTAAATAATGAAATCATACGGCCGCTAAGTCTGCAAGCTTGCAGTTATAGCAGCATGATTTTTTTATTTTTTTTGTGGTTCAAATCTCTGTAAGCTATCTATGCATTTCATTAGCCGTGTATTCGACTTCGTAGTCCTGCTTTTGTACCGCATGGCGAATGCCACCGGTATGAGTTACAAGGCCGTGAATATTCTGGTGTATTATTATGCGATACCCTTGTCCTGGATGGTGCTGATCGATA
>JBIIHN010000026.1:0-9968 GCA_044235745.1 Bacteroidia bacterium | reverse complement strand
ATCATCACATTTTTACCAACGATGGCATTTGCATGTTCATCGTGTTTGATGTGCTCATACAATGACCCCCATGTGCCCAGGTCGCTCCAGCCGAAATCAGAACTCATCACAAACACATTTCTGGCTTTTTCCATCACCGCAAAATCGATCGAAATATTGGTACAACGTTCATAAGCAGATTTGATAAACTCTTCTTCTCCGGCGGCACCATACACACCTTCTCCTTCTTTAAACAGAGAGGCCATCTCCGGCAGATGTTCTTCAAATGCATGCATAATTGCTTTCAGATTCCAGATGAAGATGCCTGCATTCCAGAGGAACTCGCCGGTTTGTAAAAAGAACTTCGCCATTTCGAGATTCGGCTTCTCTGTGAATGTTTTCACTTTGGAAATCTTATTCAGCTTCTCCACCTTATCATCAATGAACTGAATATATCCGTAGCCGGTATCAGGTCTGCTGGGTTTAATTCCCAGTGTCAGCAGTATATCCTGATTTTCGGTAAACGCCAAACACCCCTTGATTGCTTCAATAAACGCCTCTTCTTTCATGATCACATGATCACTGGGAGCCACCACCATATTGGCATCGGGATTCAGCTTCAGAATACGGTTTGCGGCATACACCATACAAGGGGCAGTATTCCTTCGTAAAGGTTCACTCAATACCTGTTCCGGTTTAAGATCCGGAAGCTGCTCCAGCACTGTTGAAGTATAATCCGCATTCGTAACAATGATGATATTTTCTTTGGGGCAGACTTTCAGAAATCGCTCGTACGTTTGCTGGATCAGGGTTTTACCTGTTCCCAATACATCCAAAAACTGTTTTGGCCTGGCATTACGGCTCATGGGCCAGAAACGGCTTCCTACTCCGCCGGCCATGATTACACAATAGTTGTTTTTCATAATGAAATGCCGTTCGTACGTAAAGTTTGTCGTACAGATCGCGCCGCAAAGCAAATAAAAAATGCCTTAGGTTCAGGTAGTTTCCCGACCGATCAACAGGTTAAGGCGATGAATCAACTATTTAAGTGCTGCAAGTGCAGCCCTCAGGCGTTCAAAGAGTTCTCCAATACCTTCCTTTTTACACGTGCCTACAGATAAACGAAACCAGGGGCTGTCCTTTGATGCACCAAATGCAGAGAAAGGAACCATCGCCAGTTTAGCTTCCCCGAGGATATACGCGGTAACATCCTCTGTGTTGTTAAGTACCTTCCCGGCAGCAGTCGTTTTCCCCTTCAGATCAAAACTCACGGTAAGATAGATTGCCCCCTTCGGCTCGATGCAATGCACGTTAAAACCTTCTGCCTTCAATTGCTCAAAGCCCTGATAGATGCCATGAAGGCGCGTCCATATTTCCTTTTTGAAGTCCGTCAGAAAACGTGTTGTTGCCCCCTCATTGGCCAAAAAGCGCGCCGTTGCCAGCTGCTCTGCTTTCGGCGACCAGGCACCGATATGTCCGAGAATGGATTTCATCTTATCAATGATATAAGCAGGTCCCAGCGCCCATCCCACACGAACTCCGGTGGCCGCCAGGGCTTTCGATATACCATCAACATAGATGGTGTAGGGTCGTAATCCGGGACGCAATGAAACCGGATCTACATGCGCCGTATCATTATACAGCAATGCACCGTAAATCTGATCATACATCAAATACAATGGTTTTTCATCCGGCTTACGGCGATTATTTTCCGCCAATACCAGATCACAAATTTCTTCCAATTGCTCACGGGTGAAGACTGTACCGGTGGGATTCTGCGGAGAGCACAAGGCCAGGAGTTTAGCACGCTGCAGATGCGGACGGATATCCTCTGCTGTCGGCATAAAATTATTTTCTGGCGAACAGGTGATTTCAACTCCTTTTGCACCGAACAGATGGCAATAGTGGTTGTTATTCCAAGAAGGAACCGGATAGATAACACTATCTCCTGCATCCAGCAAGGTGGCGTAAATACCGTAAATAATCGGACGAGCACCGCCGGCGATCAATACCTCATTGGGAGAATAACTCAGGCCATATATGCGTTCCGTCCATGAGGAAACTTCCTTTCGCAGTTCCGGCATTCCATTGGCGACAGGATAATTGGTATTACCCTCCCTGTATGCATTGATGATTTCTTCCAATAATTCAGCGGGAATCGGAAAAACCGAAGGATCAAAATCACCGATGGTAAAATTGGTGATTTTCTCACCGGCGCGGATACGTTCATTTACTTCATTTCCCAGCTTAATGATTTCAGAGCCGATGAGATGTTCAGCCATTTGAGAAACGGGATATGAAGCAGGGGAATGAAGGGTAGCAGACATAGATACAGAAATAAAGCGCAAACCTACGGAAATACCCGTTTATCCGGTATGATCTGTATCCCGATGAAAGCAATTTAACAGCAGTTGACGGATATTAACAAAGCCTGCCGGTGCTTAACGTTGCTGTTAAAATGTAAAAATCAGATTTTCATGAACCTGCATCAGGATGGCACTGCAAGTTGAGTTCTCTTCGTGAATAAATCCTTTGCCGGAGGGTGAAAACGAAGTCGTATTTCCAGTTATTTTCGCCATACGTATGAAGAACGTGAGCCGAATATTCCTTTTATTGTCGTGGCTGCTGATGCTTTCGGTATCATCCATGGCACAAACCCCTACCGACAGCAGTTTACGCGAAACACTTACCCGTGCAGTTCAGCACTGGCAATCGGGAAAAGCGAAGGATGCCTATCTGTCGCTTGACAGCATCACTGGAACGATGCTTACTCCTGAAAATGCTTCTACAAAAGTGAAGGCTGCCATCTGGACAGCCAACTATCTTCAGGCGCAGTATAAAGTGAAATCTGCCGCACCTTTTCTTGACAGTGCGATGATATGGGCAGAAAAGTATGCCCCGGGCGAAGAGCTGGCACGGGCTTACGACGCTTACTCAGAATGGCACCTGAAATCCGGTAATCCGAAAACAGCATTGGTTGCAAAGGAGGCATCCTGGAAGATCAGGGATAGTCTGGGGAAGGCGGGATTACAAATAAAAGTAGACTCTCTGCTGCAGGTCGTTGAACAACTGAAGACAGATCAGCAGGAAATCATCGCATCAAAAAACTCAGAAACGGGTACTATCCATTCCGAAGCTGCCGGGCTCAAAATCTGGTTATATGTATTGGGAGGACTTTGCACCTTATTGCTGGTCGTTGTATTCTTGATGAACGGCAATTTGCAGCGATTAAAAAACACGCCGCCGGCACCGGCACCGTCAGCACCACGGGTCAGGGCTGAACCTATACCTTCCAAAAAAGAAGAAATTGCCGGTTTCTCCCCTGAAACAAGTGCTGAGACCATTACAGCAAAAAGTGAACCCATCCGGCCGATACCTCCGGCTCCGTTGCCCAAGAGTGAAATTATCACCCGACTGCAGGAAGTAGAACTCGTTCTGATAAAAGCTGAAGTTCTCGGTCAGCACCAGAAGGGAGAAATTAAAGCAATTCGCAATATCCTGAATGAATACATGGCACAACTGCCTTTTATCATGAAAACACTGGATGATGCAATCACGCGTAACGAAGCGGATCCTATTCTGAACAGCCTTGAACATTTAAAACCATACCTTCAGACATTTGGCATGACAGGCACAATAAAACTGATTTCTGAGATAGAAGCAGAAGCCCCCACTGAGAAAATCGCCAAACTATTATCCAGAGTTTTTCAGGTAAGAAATCATTGCCGCAGAGCCGCAGATGAAGCCAAAGCTATATTGGAAAAGATGTAATCTTTCAAAGGGATGGTTCAAATCCGCAGGTTACATCTCCAAGGTCAATTGAAAATTCCGCACACTTGCCACTCCCTAAAAACTTACTCATTGTGACCGAAAAAGAATAAGTCGTTTTTTCAGACTTCCTCAGATTTTAGTTCAGGAAATGAAACCAATTCCTGAAACTATGAAGAAAACATAGGTGGACGATTAAATATCACATCAGGACCGGTATAAAAATCAGTTAAACAGCAATCATTAACCTTCCTGACTCAGGCAGGCATTTGCTTTTTCAGGAACAAGGTGGATCAGGATCGGCAGCAAAAAAAACAGCACAGCCACTTCGGCGTTAAGGCAGGAAATGAAAATTATAAAAATATAACAGATCACCGGCAGCAATACTCTTAAACGAGCATTCTTGTAGTTCTTAATTGTATAATACGGTTTAACGTATTCCCGCTTCCAGGCATACCAAATCATAATAAAGTTAATTAAACTGGCGATTAGTAAATTAACACTATAGAAAACAATACTTATTTGCTGTTGGTGGTAATTTCTTAAAAAATCTATCGAAAAAGGAATAACACAGATAAACATCAGAAACAATAAATTCAACCAGCTGCTTATTCTGTCTGTCCGCACAAGATGGTGATGATGGAAATGAGATCCCACCCAAAAAACACCTAACGTAACAAATCCAATCATAAAAATAAACAAGCTTCTCCATGTATGATCCTTAAAATGGTTTACAAGAACATCTTGAGAAAGGCCGGGAGGAACTTTAACCTCCAAAATCAAAATGGTCATTGCCACTGCAAACGTAGCATCGGTTAAAGACTGGATACGTTTAATGTTTAACTCATTCTCTGTATTCATCACTTTGGCGGATAAAAGGTTAATTTAACAAATAACAGAGCGGAATAGATTGACTTTTAAATTTCAAGAATAATAGCTCTGTAAAGGAAGTTTGATTTTTACGATAATATCTCCTTCAATCGCCAATATACGGACTAATAAACCAGCACAGGGCCGGATTTATTATAAAAACCCATTCGTGACACAACAAACTGGTGGAACAGCATCTAATCAATGGCTTGCAGAAAGACTCCCGGCATAGAACTTATAAACAATAAAACTACGTTCGGGCAGATTGCTGAAGTCCTGACAACTGATAGATGGCTTAATACTCAGCTTTGAAGTTCATATACTCCGGATGCTCCATATACTCATTCAACGTAAGTTTCAATGTAGCGGTTTTACGGTCTTCTGAAAGCACAACCCGTTTGGAATCCACTTTTCTCACCGGACGTGGAAAATGAACTACAGTAGAAAAACTTGTATTCTCCAACATCGGCCGCATCATCGAAAGGGTGGTATCTGACGCCATATATTTTTTGAAATCCTCTGCCCTCACCTGCTTGCTGAAAAATCCATCACGCATTTCCAAATCAAAAAAATCAGAGGAACGCATGAACTCATCCGCTTTTCCGGGTGCCTTCACCACACCTGGTTTATTTGCAGGAACGGCACGCGGACCATGTTGAGCTCCGGCATCGTTGGGGTTAACGGCAGAAGGCTCCGCTTTACTATTCGCCAGCGACTCTTGTTCCTTTGCCTTTTCACCCATCGACTTCACAGCCTTCTGGCTTCCGGCATATATTCTGGAAAAATCCGCCATTCGCTTCACGGGAAAAGAAAATTTCATAAACATTGACTCTTCCTTCATCGCCATATGCATATTGAAGCGGGCATCCCGGAACAACTCCTTTTCCTCCTCGGTTAATCCATCTGCTTCATGCACCACATCTTTAAAGTAAAAAACCGAGTCCTTCACCTCATTATATTCAGGATCCGATTTCATTTTATCCTCCCCTCCCATCGACATCATTGTTTTCATCATCTGAAACATATCCATGGTTACAGCATATTCACCAGAGCCATCTGCCTTAATGGTGAATTCTTCCGTTGTATCAAAACAAGAGGAAAACAAAATCAGGAATCCAAATCCTGCACAGTTAAGTATTTTTTTAAGAGAATGTTTCATGTTTTACAGGAGCGACATTGATGGATATACAAGTTTGATCTACGACAGGAAGTTACAAACCGGCTAACGAAAGCAAATGGCCATTTAGTATCGGACAGAGAATATTTTTATCGAGTCTCCTCCACCAATCGCAGCATCAGATCTTCTACCTCACGCGAGTTCCAGCGATTTTCGATACCCGGCAATTGCATCACCTGTTGCATGATTCGCTCCTGACGTTGTCCTTCTCGCCATGCTTGCGAATAGCGAATATCCGGAGAAAAAGTTACCATGGTGTACAATGGAATCCAACGGTCGGGATATTTATCACTGAACCATGCTTCAATTTTCTTTTGAAGCAAAAATTCAGGATGACTCACTTTATCGCGCATTTCAATAAAGTTAGCCAAAGCCAGTTCAGCAATAGCATCTCCATCAGGCTTTCGTACTTTTTCAAAGGCATGAAAGATCCGTGACCAGTCATCACCATACTCGTCCATCAGTTGATCGAGTACCACACAATCTTCAAAACCACAATTCATACCCTGACCATAGAAGGGTACGATCGCATGTGCGGCATCACCTATCAGCAACAATTTATCCTTAACTCTCCAAGGAAGGCAGCGTACGATGGCCAGCGAAGAAGTAGGATTAGAGAAATAATCCTGTTTCAATGTTGGCATCAATGGTATTGTATCGGGAAAAGTCTTCTGAAAGAAGTCCATCATCTTGTCTTCCGTATCCAGCGAATTAAATGAGAATTCTCCATCATAAGGAAAAAACAAAGTACAGGTGAACGTCTTATCCATATTGGGAAGGGCAATCAACATGAAGTTACCCCTTGGCCAGATATGAAGAGCATTGGGATCCATTGCAAAGTCGCCGGAGGCCGTAGGTGGTATGGTCAACTCCTTGTAGCCATGCTCGAGGTAGGTTTGAGAGTAATTAAACCGATCAGTGCTTAATTGCATCGCCAGACGGCCGGCCGAAAATGCGCCATCAGAAGCAAAGACCCGGTCAGCATGAACGGTGGTTGCCTTTCCTGTTTCAAAATGCTCAAAATGGGCAGTTGCATTGGGAATATCCAGGTGCGTACAACGCTCATTAAAGTGAATCTCTACTCCATGTTGTTCTGCAAGATCCATCAGCACGCAATTGAGACCACCTCTTGAAACAGAATAAATCGCCTGACCATCTTTGCCATACGGCTGATAATTAAGTCCCCCGTCGAGTCCATGCATAATTCGGCCCTTCATGGGCAAAGCCACCTTTCGGATTTCATCTCTAATGCCCACTTTTTCAAGTCCACGCCAACCACGATCACTTAACGCAAGATTTATAGAGCGCCCCGCTGATATCCGGTTCTTCCTTAAATCCGGTCGGCGTTCATAGATGGTAACTTTATAGCCCCGTTTTGAAAGGTAGATAGAGAGCAGAGAACCGACAAGTCCCGCACCGATGAGTGTACAATTTTTCATAATTTCAATTAACCGCTGAAGAGAATACAAATTAAGCGGAAACGGGTATAACCAACAAGTTTCGGACACCTAATATTGGGAGAAAAGATTTGATTGTTATCATAAAAAATCAGAGAAGCGACCATGAGTCAGTACAACTAATCTTAAAAAGAAGAAGCAACATCAATGATCAACAAAGCCTTTGCGATCCCCGAACTTAATAACGCGACAAACATTATCTAACTTCTGCGGCCCTTTTACTGTTCCTTTTAAACCGAATCAACTTTGTTTTGAAAAACAAGCCTGACAGGATCAAAGCGATGATAACCCCACCAATGTATTTAATTCCCATCGGCATAAACAAGCCGCCAGCATCACCCACAACAACAGCACCAGCCCAGAAAAAAGGATGTTGACCGATCGAAGTTGGCGATTGCTTCAGGTAAGATAATTTTGCAAGCCGAAGTGCTTCATCTTTTGAATAACCCTGCCGGATCATACGATAAAATTCTTTTGAGATCATTACAGAAGCTCTGTCAGAAACCTCCCACAAAGTAATTACCTGACTTTTAACTCCTGCATAGGTGAACGCTCTGGACAAACTCATCACGCCTTCACCAGCCTGAAGATTACCTTTCCCACTATAACAGGAAGACAGATAAACAAATTTTGCATTTGTCTGTAAACCATAGATTGCAGCAAGAGATAAGATATTATGACCCTTCACATCGTTTGAATCCGGTGAAAAAATCAAACCTGAAATTTCAGGATGCTCTTCTTCAAACAATCCATGTACCGCCACATGAACGATATCCACATCCGATACACTTTTCCTAAATGAACCGGCAGTAGCGTTCTTGTTTAAAAAGGCCTTACCCGGAATTTCGTCGATAACGCCACTCACCTCTTCTTTCATGAATGGCAAACTATTTAGAGGAATATCACCTGTTTTCCATTCAGAACCTGAATAATCTATTCCAAACACAGCACTTTCATAACCACCTAACCATTTTCTGGTTTCACCCGGCTCCAGCAATTGACGATGGCTATACAACAAGCTATGACTATAACTTTTTACAAAATAAGGAGCTTCAGCCTTCAGCAGGGGATATTCACCGGTGAGCAACGCATCAAAAGGCACTTTTCCGATGATTCCATCCGGTATAATTCTTAAAGTACGGATGTCTTCATCCCGGCTGAAATACTTTATCGGCTCAGCGAGTAAACATTTAAAGGAGCCATACGCAGTGTTGCATATTTTTTCAGGTGCTGTTTTCAGGCTCTGGTCCATCAATTGAACAAATTCATACACCACATCCAATTCTTGCTGCGGATCATCCAAAACCCAGTACTGAAATTTAACAGGAGAAACAGCAAGGACAAAAATATTTTTATCTCCAATAAAATACTCCACCATCAAACTTCCCGATGGAAGCGCCTTTTGAATTTCCGGTAAAACAGAAATCTGTTCCGGTTCACGCAACCACTCATAATAGCGGGGATATAATTCTTCCAGCTGCTCATCAAACTGCTCCATCTTCTGTTTGACATGCTCCAGTGCTGCCAGCTTCTCTTCATAGATCTCATTCCGCTGATCTCCCAGCATCAACAATGCCTGCGTAGCGGCACCTAGCTGTAAATGCAACTGCCGTTCAAGAATCAAAACCGAGTCGGGCAATCCGGCAAACTGCTGAACGGTCTGCTTATGCAATTTATCTCTAACAGCTGTTGCCTTACTCCTGCTGCAAAAACGAAGAGCGGTTTCAAAATACACTTGTTTACCTGTAGATTTAAACAAATGAAGCGCATTGGCGATAGCATGCTCATAAGCAAAATGCACTCTGCGGGTGAAGTCAATTTTTGACTCCTGATGTCTGTATTGCAACCTGGAAAACTGAATCATCGAATCGGCTTTGAGATAAAGCTGATGAGCCAGTACGGACTTATTCATATCATTATCACCGAACGATGCCAGCCACGACGCTTTGCTTACCAGTGGCATGATCGCTACTTCAGGACGAGGTGATGAAAATGCATGTGAGATAGCACGATCAAAAAGTTGTTCGGCTTCCGGGTTATGACCCGTTTTGGATTCCGCACCGCTCGTTGATGGATTAATCAGCAGATTTGCTAATGTTACTTCAGATTCGATGACATCCGGATGCCAGACCGGGAGTTTTAGTTCCCGGAATTTAAGACTCTTACGGGCATAGTCAACTGCAGGCATGAACTGAAGTTGTGCCTCCTTTAACTTTGCCATCTCAATAAAATGCCTGGCCAATTCAACAGAATCCTGAAATAAAATATGCAGATCAAAAGATCGCTGTAGTAACGTTTCTGCTTCTTCAAACTGCTTTAATCCACTATAAACAATACCCAGATTATGATACGCCAACGCTGCATGGTATTTATCGTCATAAACGGTAAACACATCGATCGCTCTCCGATAACGTGAAATGGCTTCCTGCTGCTCACCCATCACATCACTGATTGCACCGAGCATATTTAATACCAACCCATGATTAAACAACATCGTATCCTCCAGTTGATAGAGCTCATCCGCTAAAATCAACTTCTCACGACAACGTGAAAAATCTTCAATCAGAAACGCTAACTGAGCATCGGCAAGATACAAATCCGCACGGCCTTCATCATCCTTAAAATTATACTGCTCCATTAAGGTCAATTGACGCTCTATCATCTGTTCTGCCTTGTCATACTGATACAATTGCAGATAACAGTGACTTAATCCATTC
>JBIIHN010000346.1:0-3021 GCA_044235745.1 Bacteroidia bacterium | reverse complement strand
ATGGTGTACCACCTGACGCAGTGTCCAGCCATCTTCGCGATACGGCGAATCCAGTTGCTCGGCGGTTAACCCGTTCACTGCTTCACGCATTTTATGCGGCAGGATCTCAATGTTGTCAATCCAGCGACTGAGCTGATGTTCGGTGATTTGTTCGGGGGCGGTGTACTTGCCAATGGGATAACGGTTCGGATCGAGGGTCATGGTAATTAACGATTTTGCAGAGCCGAATTTACAAATTCCTGACTCTTGAAAACAAGTTCCGCGGATAGAATAAATTCATGCTTTTATATTTGTCTGATGAAGGACTTACAACCCGAAAATCTCGATGCCAATGGCTATGAGTTGCATGCCCGACTGGAGCACGAAGAGTTGATGGTATTTGTGAAACAATATCTCTTTAAGCGAAATGCGGTGATGTTGTTTTATTGGGGATTTAATCTGGTTTTATTGGCAGGTGTGGTTTATGGTATGGTGGTGAGTGATTTACCGGTCAACAAAATATTGGATAAGTTTATGCTGGGGTTTGCCCTTTTCTTTCCCATCATCCCCCTGCACGAATGGATCCATGGTATCGGGTATAAGCTGGCGGGTGCCCGGTCGGTTCAATACAAGGCGGTTTGGAAACAGCTGGTCTTTTATGCCATGGCTGATCGGTTTGTTACCCATGCCCGGCCTTTTTTCCTGCTGGCGATAGCTCCGTTTGCCATCATCAATACCGCCTGTATTATTGCGGCATTTGTCTTGCCACCCCAATGGAACTGGCTGGCAATCGGGTTGTTAGTGATACATACGATGGGGTGTGCGGGTGATTTTTCCCTCATGAGCTATTTCCGGGAATATCGTCACCGCGATCCCGTTACCTACGATGAGGTGGATAATAAGGTCTCCTGGTTTTACCTGAAGAAAGGATGAAACCCGTAGGGCCCGGCTCCTGAACAGACACTTTATCACGTTCGGGGCGTTTAACTATCTTTGAATCCCTTACCCGAATGCCCAAACCGTATGTTGCTGAATAAACTGAAAACCCTTCTCCTGTTTGCGTTCATCTTTGCTGTTTTTCCCGCCTCAGCACAGATGGAAAATAAAGTGAAATGGAAATTTTCCATGGAACAGCAGGGCGATGGCGCTGTCCTCATCTTCAAAGCAAAAATTGATAAAGGCTATCATATTTATTCGCAGTTTACGCCGGCCGGTGGTCCTGCACCTACGGTGGTTGAATTTGAGAAAAGCAAAAACTATGTGCTGGCGGGTAAACCTACGGAAGGAAAACCGCATGTGGCGTTTGACGATGTGTTTGGGGTCGATGTCTGGTCGTTCGATGAGTCGGCTGAGTTTCGTCAGCGAGTGAAGTTCAATACGAAAAATTCGTTCCGCATTGAGGGCGCTGTTCAGTATCAGGTATGCGATGATAAAGGATGTATCTATGCGGATACCGCCTTCGTGTTTGATGTCAAAGGGGCCGAACCAACTTCGGATATGGGTACTGTTAGTCCGGCCGGACCGGATACCGGTACCGTTTCTCCGCCACCTGCCGATAGTACTGCTGTCTCTGCTGTGCCTGCTACCTCTGTTGTCGGAAAAATTCCCGAGCCCAGCGGTGATATCAGTAAGCTGGAGCCGGGTTGTGGCAGCGGGGATAAAGTGGAGGCTTCCGATAAGTCGTACTGGGGAATTTTCATCGCCGGAATGGTAGGCGGCTTCCTGGCCTTGCTCACGCCTTGCGTGTTTCCGATGATCCCCCTTACGGTTAGTTTCTTTACCAAGAGAAGTCCAACCCGCAGCAAGGGCATTGCCAATGCGATGATCTATTCCGCATCCATCATCGCGATTTATGTGTTGCTTGGATTTCTGGTCACCGTTACACTCGGATCCGATGCGCTCAATGCGATGGCAAGCAATGTTTATTTCAACATGTTGTTTTTTGTCATCTTCTTCGTCTTCGCTCTTTCATTCTTCGGCGCGTTTGAACTGACCTTGCCCAGTTCGTGGATCAATAAAGCGGATCAGGCTTCCGATAAAGGTGGTTTGATGGGCATTTTCTTCATGGCCTTTACGCTGAGTCTGGTCTCTTTCAGCTGTACAGGACCTATCATCGGTACGCTGCTGGTGGAAGCCGCGCAGGGTAACTCGTATCTCGGTCCGATCATGGGAATGACCGGATTCTCTCTTGCGCTCGCATTGCCGTTTGGCTTATTCGCGGCCTTTCCCGGCTGGCTCAACTCTCTCCCGAAATCAGGAGGCTGGCTCAACTCCGTGAAAGTCGTTCTTGGCTTTCTCGAGCTGGCCCTTGCCTTGAAATTCCTCTCTAATGTAGATCTCGCCTATCACTGGGGATTCCTCAAACGTGAAATCTTCATCGCCATCTGGATCGTGATCTTCGGACTCATGGGCTTGTATCTGATCGGTAAAATCAAGTTTTCACATGATAGCGATATGCACTACCTGGGCACCGGGCGGTTGATCGTGGCGATTCTGGCCTTTACATTTACCATGTACCTCATTCCGGGGTTGTGGGGCGCTCCGTTACGTCTGATCAGCGGATTCCCTCCTCCGGAGTTTTACAAGGAGTGGATCAAAACCGAAGGTTCCGGATCGCATGCAGAAAGTTGTCCGCATAATCTGAACTGTTACCACGACTACGAAGCAGGCATGGCTTATGCGAAGCAGGTGGGCAAACCGGTGATGATTGACTTTACCGGATGGAGTTGTGTGAATTGCCGGAAGATGGAAGATAATGTCTGGTCGCAGCCCGAGATTCTGCGGATCTTATCTGATGATTATGTGTTGATTTCACTCTATGTAGATGATAAAACTGAATTGCCGGAAGAGCAGAAGTTTGTGAGTACGTTCACCGGTAAAAAAGTGAAAACCACCGGACAGAAATGGAGCGAGTTGCAAAGCCGGATTTACAAAACGAACTCGCAGCCGTATTATGTGTTGTTGGATCATCAGGGACAGCTGCTGGCAGAGCCGGTAGGTTATACTCCGGAGGTTGATCTCTACAAGAAATTTCTGGAAGAA
>JBIIHN010000345.1:0-3029 GCA_044235745.1 Bacteroidia bacterium | reverse complement strand
CGATGAAGAGATGCCGGTAGTGGTTATTGCAACCAAGCATGGTTCCTATGAAAAAGTAGTGAGCAACATTCAGGAAGTGAAGGCGCGGAAGGGTAAAATTATTGCCATCGTTACAGAAGGGGATGAAGTTGTTAAAGAGATGGCGGATTATGTGATTGAAATTCCTGAAACCGATGAGATTCTGGTTCCGCTCGTGAGCGTAATTCCACTTCAGTTATTGGCATATCACATCGCCGTAATGCGGGGTTGTAATGTTGATCAGCCACGTAATCTGGCAAAGAGCGTAACAGTAGAGTAGTCGCTGAAAGGAGCAGTTAATTCTCCGGTTTTTGACTCGTTCCAACTTCCTTTTAAAGGATTATTGATTGGTCATCTAAGTCCGGTTATTTTCTTCGCCGGGGAGTTGATAGTCGTCAACAGGTTTCGTTAGTTTAATATCGCTGCGAAAAGCTGCCCGATACGTTCGGGGTTATAAAGCGCATCAATGTCCTGTAATCCCTGTTGTCTCAGACGATCTGTCAAGTCCCTGTCATGGATAATGGCTTCCATCTGCTGAGCCAGTTCGCGTGCATCTCCGCTTTTAAAGAGCAGACCATTTTTTTGGTGTTGGATAAGGTACTGATTGGGTAGCAGGTCGGAAGCAATAGCTGCAACCGGAAAACTCATAGCCATCAGCAATACACCACTCTGATAGATGTGCGTATAGGGAAGGATGATTGATCTGCTGACAGCAAAAAGGAAATCCCGCTCTTCATCTGTAATGTGCCGGATGATCGGAATTACTTTGTTTCGGATATTCAAAACCGTTATGATATCTTCATAACGGCTCCAGTTATCATCCCGGACTTTTCCTGCCACTACAGTGATAAAATCACTTTTCGATTGTGCCATCGCTTCGAGGAATGTTTCCAGTCCCTTGGCCTTTTTAATTTGCCCGAAGAATAATAAGATCGGTGTCCCCTTGGCTATCGCTGTAGCCAGTGAAGGATGAAGTGTCCGGGCGATCGACTGGTTTTTGCGAAGTTTTTCCAATGCTGCAGGATCACGCTGATATGCTTCGAACAGATGCCGGAAATGTACATGTGGAATTACAGCAATGGGTTTACCGGTATCTCCCGGCTGTTTTGAGAGTTCATCTTTGCAAAAATCATTATGTACAACCCGCTGATGAGGCAGCCGGTGTATGACACGATTTCTGACAAATGATATTGTAAATGTATCGAGGCTTTCAATATCATGAATGATGGTACACAGCTTCAGGCCCATCAGCCGGGCAATACTAAAGGTGGCCAGATCAAATACACCGGCACGGAATACGTGAACGATGATCCAGGGAATATTGTTCTTTTTACATTCCCGAAATGCCTTCAGATGCCCGAAAAAATTACTGGAGATGGCTTTCCATTTTGCTACACCGGTATTAAAAAAAACTCTCCTGATTTTTATACCCTGATTTTCTTTTTCGAAATTAGAGTAAAGTATAACGGAAGTTCCGGCTGCGAGTAGTCCTTTTGCCAGCAGGATATCATAATGATCCATCCCTGCTTTCACGCCTACAGGATCTATGATGGCCACTGAACCGAATTGACTCATCACTTTTTATTTTTACTAAAATATTCTTTCATCAGTTTCCAACCCTCCGTTTCTTTGCCTGCAAATTCTATTTTCCAGCGCTCGTATTCTTCTTTTCTGTCAACCACATCGTAGTAGGGATCCCAGAAATCCGTGTCGCATTGAAAACCATACATAGCCCATGACCATTTGTTTTCTTCCAGAATGTCTAATACATCCTTTAACCAGATGTTTGCTCCTTTGGCCCAGCGCACACTTTGGAATTCTCCAATGAAAATAAGGTTGCCGGTGCGACGTTCGAATGCGGCCAGTGCTTCAAATTTCTTTCGGATAATTGCTTTATCCCAATACACCATATCGACCATGCCGGGATATTCAAATCCGCGCGGACGTTTCTTTACCCCCTGATGGGTGTACTCGTCCGGTAAATACATGTGTGCTCCGTATATGAGACGTTTGTCTTTTATCTGATATCCTTCGAAGTTGCGATAATTTACGGGTTTTCCCCATGGTCCGGGTGTGAGCAGGAAGAACCGCTTTTGATCATACTTACGGATAGTCTGCAGTACGTTTTTAAAGAAGTCCTCGATTTTATCCGGTGTTCGTGTTTTACCATCTACGTTTATGGCCGGTTCACCAATCACTTCATACGCGGTCAACTCATCTCCTCGGTTACGATAGCGGCGGACAATAATATCGACCATGTTGTAGGCGCTGTCAATCATCGCCTTGTTATTCCAAAAGGAAGGTCGTTTATCGTCAATTTCTGAGTTGGGGTCGAGTACAAGATTATTGAAGGCAATCATACAGGTGATTCCTTCTTTTTTAGCTGCATCCAGAATACTATCCGTCCATTCAAGTTCTTTATAAAATGCGGATGCTGGCGCAACTCCTTCTCTTTTTGCGCGCTTGTCGCCTTTTATAAAAATACGGATGAAGTTAACATGTACAGATTTCAGATAAGCGATATCTGCTGCTACAGTTTTTTTAGATTCGACCGATACACCTCTCCATGGCCAGTTTACAGGCAATACAGCGTCCTGATTGCTTCCGCCGGCTTTTTCAGGCGTGGAGGATCCTGATCCGGAGGTCGTAGTCGTATTTACCTTTACTGAATTGTTTTCAGCAGATTTGCAGCTTTGCTGTAAATGTATCAGCGAGACGAGCAGGAGAAATAATACCTTCATATTGTTTTAATCTGGATGAGCATCGATGGTAAAAGTATAAAATTCCAGAATGAAAATACGGATTCTTCAGTGTGGTCAGTTTTAACATCAGGATGTCTTTAGGTGACTCATGCCTTTTATGACAGATTCCTGCAGATAAAAGCGGTAGTAATAGATAACACCAAAGAAAAAAGCCTGGATGCCGATAAATTTAATGTTATTGGCAGCACTTTGCATATCCATAAAAATGAAAATGAGCGTATAGCAGGCAGTCAGTAAAAATGCATCATT
>JBIIHN010000344.1:0-3032 GCA_044235745.1 Bacteroidia bacterium | reverse complement strand
CAATTTACAAGGCCACGTCGCGACCTGCCACTCCCAATTTACAAGGTCACGTCGCGACCTGCCGCTCCCAATTTACAAGGTCACGTCGCGACCTGCCACACCCGGAAGACATTGATTATTCCCCCACATGTTTCCCGGCAACAACCTGCCAGGCAGTGATGATCACGATCTTAACATCGATCAAAATCGACCAGTTTTCGAGGTACCATACATCATACTCCACCCTTTTCTCCATCAACGCGCTGTTTCGGGTATCACCGCGATATCCATTCACCTGCGCCCAGCCGGTAACGCCGGGCTTCACGAGATGGCGGACCATAAATTTATCGATGAGCTTTCCGTATTCCTCAGTATGTTTCAGCATGTGCGGGCGGGGACCTACCACACTCATATTCCCGATCAGCACATTATAAAATTGGGGCAATTCATCCAGACTGGTTTTCCGTAAAAACGCTCCTATTTTCGTGATGCGCGCGTCTCCCTTGGTCGCCTGCAACGTATCTGCTTCCCGGTTAACCTGCATCGTGCGGAACTTAAAGCAATAAAACTCTTCGTTGTTTTCTCCCGATCGCAACTGTCGGAAGAAAACCGGCCCTCGGGAACTTAATTTGATCAGCGGTGCAAATACCAATAGCGCAACCGGGAAAACGATCAAAATCACAAGAGTTGAAAATAAGATATCGAAAACCCTTTTCAACAAGCGGTTGAAGCCGTTTTGCAGTGGTTCTCTGCGCATGCTCAGCACCGGCACCAGATCGTAGAAATCGATCTTCACCTTCCGGCTTAGAAATCCTCTGAAATCGGGTACTACCTTGAAACGAACAAGATTATTATCAGCGAAGTTCATCAGGTCTGAAACCTGCTCCGCCTCGAGTCCACTCAGCGAACAGTAAATCTCATCTATCTTCTCTTGTTGTACATATGCTTTTGCTTCACTCACCTTTCCCGACACTTGTCCGGGCTCAAGTAAGTGCGTTTCGTCACAAAACACTCCCTGTAGTTTGTACCCCATCTCCGGATGTTTATGAAAAAACTTTATCATCTCACGGGCAGGAATTCCATTTCCGACAATAATTACTTTACGATAGTTTTTACCTCTGCGGCGTATGTGATTGATTACTAAAACGGCTAAAGAACGCCAGAAAACAAATACACATCCCCAGAAAAAAATCTTCAGTTCGAAATGAAAAACCGGAATGAGATACTGGTCGAAAAAATAAAGAAAGATTACCAACAGGATAGCAAACAATGCATATGCGCGGATAATATGAGCCAGAATCTGCTCGTAGCGCAGTCCACGATCGATTTCATGTACACGAATAACGGATATAGTAATGGCCCAGAAAAAATTGATATATAAGAACTGAACCAGAAAATTCGGGTCAGCACTTAGGTTTGGCCATTTGAAATAATAACTCACACTCCAGAACGTAAGATTCAGGAGCAGAAAGTCGATAGCGAGATAAATCGACTTGAGATAGCGTGAGTAGCCGACAGGCATAAAGGTTGTAGAGGGTGCCCAAAGTTAGGCATGGTTTGGGCGAAGTTATCCTTATCAAGGATGAATTAAGAACAAAACAGGGGTGAATAACCTGATTCAATAGGTAAAAACCACGATCCATCAAACACTTGGTTTTAAAATTCGATGATTATCCGCCGATCATCAGATTACAACCGCGTAGTTCTGCATCGTCAAAACGACCGAGTACTTCGAAGCTTCCGTCAGGATGCATTCTACCGAGATCCTGTGTGGCGATGAAACTGCAGGAGTATACGTTTGCCAGATCAATGATACTGACCCCTCCTGTTTTGCCATCATTCCGCCACGAGAATGGATCGTTGATGTCGCGAATGAGGATTTTCATCCAGGGCGGTGTTGAATAGATTCCCTGGCCCGTTGAATAACCCTGACTGAGTAACTCGGTCATCCCATATTCACTGTGAACAACCGGAACACCAAAGGCCTTCCCGAGTATCGCATGCAGCTCTTCGCGGATCATCTCCTTCCTCCTGCCCTTCATCCCGCCGGTTTCCATGATCAGCAATTCGGGAAAGTGAACGGGAAACTGTTCGGCCAAATCCAGCAAGGCATAGGTTACACCCAGCAGGATCGTTTTCTGACCGCGCTCACGCAGTTCTTTCAGATTGCGGTGCAGGTCGTCATATTGATCAAGGTAAAAGCCACTGTCGGGGTGAGCACTTTGCCGGATGAGATGTTCTGCCATATACACCAACGAAGATCCGCCCCGTTCGAGGTAAGATGGCAGCAGGGCAAGAATACAATATTGCGAGGGCTCACCATAAAAGGACTTGAATCCACGAACAAAACTCTGCTCATACAGCTTAACATCGGCTACGCGATGCCGTGAGGTGACTTGTCCGGTAGTTCCGCTGCTGCTGAAAATAATTTCCGGAATTTTCCCTTCGGAGATGATGTCATGAGTCTTGAAAAAACTGACAGGGAGAAAGGGAATTTCTTCTTCAGTTAACACTTTGTCCGGTGTACGGCCGATGGCATCCGCATAACGTCGGTACACCTCCACCGTTTGATACTGGTGACGATACACTTTCAGCGCGAGATCATGAAACGGAATTTCGGTTCCCGCCAGAAAGAGTTCATTTGCTATTTGCTCAGCGATGGGCAAGCTGTTTGGTTTCGAGGTCGGTGTTGTAATGGAGTCCGCGGTTTTCCGTGCGGGCCATGGCGGCTTTTACCACAAGATAAGCGACGTTGATCATGTTCCGCAACTCGCAGAGCGGAGGAGATACCGTGGTGCGGAGATATAACGCTTCCGTCTCTCCGTAAATAATCCTCAAACGATCCATGGCTCGTTTGAGTCGGGTATTGCTGCGCACGATGCCTACATAGTTGGCCATGAGAGCCTGCAGCTCGCGGATGTTTTCGGTGATCAGAATCATCTCCTTTGGCGCCGTAGTTCCTTCCGCGTTCCAGTCGGGAATATCAGCACGGAAACTGATCGCTTCGATTTTTTCAATGCTGTGTTTCCAGGCGCGATGGGCAAAGACAACAG
>JBIIHN010000436.1:0-3037 GCA_044235745.1 Bacteroidia bacterium | reverse complement strand
TACCGGCTGCTTTACGGATATGTTCTATTACTTTCATACAGTTATCGATAACACGCCCTTAATGTATGTAACACGTTAAGGGGTTTTCGGATGCAAAATAAAGCAAAACACCCCGACAAACTGCCGGGGTGTTTGTTTATTCACTCGTTTTGGTATTAGCGGTTGATCGTCACTGTGCCGGATTTGGGTTCAGTGCTACCATCGTTAAGATTTACGATGTAGAAGTACACTCCGTCCGGAAGGTCCTTGCCATCAAAACGCTTGCTGGTATTGGAGTTGTTATATCCGGTTACGCTGAATACTTCCTTACCCCAACGGTTAAAAATTTGTACGGAATTGCTGGGGTACTGCTCAATATTATCCAACTGGAAGAATTCGTTTTTACCGTCACCGTTCGGCGTGAAGATATTAGGGATCAGTACTTCGCAGGCAACAGGCTCAGAGCTTGCACCGGTTTTACACAATCCGGAGCCGATAGCACGCACCAGAAACTCCGGAATGCTGAGGTTGGTTCCATGGGTTTCCGGCCCGGTAGGTACGTTAGCCGGTATCCAGGTAACGCCGCCATCTTCACTCACTTCATAGCTTGCAGCACCGGCAACAGCAGCCCAGTTGTAAACAAACTTATATGGTCCGCTGCCGGGGTTACAGGCAACAATCGGAGCAATCGGATACGTGAACACGTTCACTACACCGCTATCAACAGCTGTACAGTTATTTTGTGAAACAGTTACAACGTATGTTCCTGCAGTATTTACAGTGATGGTCTGCCCGGAAGCACCATTTGACCATTGATAGGTAGCACCTGCAAAACCGGCGTCAAGCGTAGCTTGCTGATCAGTGCAGATGTCGGCATCGTTAACAGCAGGTGTAGGAGCAGCATTTACAGTCAGCACCATTTGAGCTGAACCGGTACAGCCGGGACCAACTGTTACTTCTACAGTATACGTACCGCCTGCTGAAGGCTGGTAGGACTGTGATGTAGCTCCACCAATCGCGCTTCCGTTCTGTGACCATTGATACGTCGCACCGGAGAAACTACCTCCGTCCAATGTCGGGAATGCATCATAATCACAGATAGAAAGATCGCTGAGTGCAGGTGTTGGAATGGCCACAACAATCAGGTCCATTGCTTCCGTGCCTGCACAGGCACCTGTTCCTACCGTTACAGAATAGGTTCCGGCTTGTGTCGTCTGGTAAGTTTGTGTGTTAGCTCCAGAAATAGGATTTCCGTTCAATGACCACTGATAGAATGGCGCACCGGGATTACCGGCATCAAGCAGAGGGAATGTTCCGTTGGCACAAACCGTTGCGTCACTCAGGGGATTTACGATGAACGCACTGGTGAGTGTAAGCGTATAATCGAAGGTGCCAAGACAAAGCAATGTACCGTTATTCACATCAACAGTGTACACATAAGTTCCTGGAGCACCGGGATTAGGAGAATACGTTTGATTGGTTTCACCGGCAATCGGATTTCCATTGAGATACCACTGATAAGTAGCGCCGGCATTTCCTGCATCCAGTGTTGGCAGCGGATCGTTGATACAGAGGATCTGATCAGTAGGCAGGTTATCTGAAGGAGCAGGAATAATAGTCAATTGCACAGTATCGCGACCGTTACAGGTAGGACCATTATTGATAAAGATCGAGTAGGTTCCACTCGCAGAAGGAGTATATGTTCCGCCGTTCGCACCTGAGATGACACCATTCTGATCATACCACTGGAAATTCAATCCGGTGTATCCGCTGTTGAAAGTAGGAATCGGATCGAAACTACAGATGGTCACATCGGAACCAAGGTCGATAGGAATGAGCGTATCGACCCCAAAGATGGCCAGTGTATCGGATGGTAACATAAAGCGACCGCAGGTATTGGCAATGGTATTTCCATCGGTTCCGCCGCCGGCTTTCATCAAGAGATAGAAAGGACCGGAGCCGGATACCTGACTTGCGAGATTAACAAGCAATGATTTTGTTTTGAGTCCACCCGGCGTACAGAAACCGTAAGCAGATGAAACAGGATAATTATTTCCGTTGATGTCTACCAGTTCAAGATCAGATCCGTCGTTCGCAATCGAGAAACAGTAAACACTATCCATGAGTTCAACCGTAATCTGATTGAACACACAGCCTACGCTATCAAGTTTCGGATACCAGACAATGTTACTGTCAAGCACTACGTATTGAACCGTATCTGCGAGTTCCGGAATCTGCGATCCGCACTCTGAAAGAAGGGTGTTACCGTCGAATCCGGTCTTAATATAGAGGTAAGTCGTACCGGACACCAGCGGATTCAACAAGGTAATGAGCAGCGAATCCGTCAAACCGTTGGTGCAGTTAATCGGCGTTACATTAACGACCGGATTGGGGATACCAACGGGGGTAATTACACGGAAGTCAGTCGGAACAGCCGATCCGCACTGAAATACGGTGTCAAATGGAACGATAATCGTGTATTCATTTCCTCCGCAGGTAGTCTGTATGATACCACCACCCGTAGAGCCGGTTGCTGATCCACCTGTTAATGTTGAGTTGACGAACGAAGGAATAATCGGATTACACGCGGGTACAATGTTGATTTGAATATCACGCTTCACAGATCCGATCTTCACTCCGTTACGGTATTCTTCTACCAGAATAGCCATTACCGCCACCTGTACAACAGAGGGCTTGAAGTTTACCACACCGGTTAAAGGATCGATGGTGATGGGAATAGAAGAAGCGAGTGGATTAGTTCCTGAGTAAGGAGCAATATACGTAGAAGGAGTCAGGTTTGGAGGACATCCTGCACCGTCTTCAGCAGCAACAAGTGAAAACACCAGTGAATCCCCGTCAATATCCTGCGCGCCCTGATCATAGTAGAAGGTATTTCCTACACAGAAACGGGTATATGCCAGGTTAATGAAGCTCGGAGAGGAGTTGGTAGGTGCAAGGATATTATCCAATGTTGCACTTACAAACAGGTTATTCGGCTGTATGGTAGTGATCGCTCCGTTGCGGCAGCACTCAGAATATGAGAAACGCCAGTCGATTG
>JBIIHN010000343.1:0-3039 GCA_044235745.1 Bacteroidia bacterium | reverse complement strand
GCCGGTGTATCCATTCCCGCACCGGTGCTATTGTTCGTACCTACGGCTGCTGTATTGCTGCCGGAGTTCAGAATAACTCCAGAGCCAAGCCCAATGTTACAAGCTCCAACACAGTTGAATGACCCTCGTTGGGATGCAGCGCCTGAAAAGGTAATATTACTGACGGTTACACCCGAACCGATCAGTACGTTCTGCACCAATTGAGCCGGGGTCTGTGTTCCGCTGACGATTAATTGCGCTTGTGCCCTCTGACTGACCGTCAGAAGCAGAAGAAAAATAAGAAAGTAGTTTCGGATAGATGGATACATTACGCGTGGTTTGTAACTCAAATTTATAATATTTCTCATCCAGCCGGGAATTTTTTTAACATTCTTTTGTTATTATACCTTTTCAGAGTGTAAATGGTTGCTTTTCGGAGGGCGAAAAAACGGTCAGACCAAATTGCCATCCATATGAGGATAAATCCATGGATTTATTTCTGGGCTCTATTGTAAATGCCTTTAAATGAGGTAGTTGTATCGTATTTCCAAAAAAAACGGTTTTCAGGCATGAAGAATACGGAAGGGAGAAAAGAAAAAGAGCCGCAAATATTTTTGCGGCTCTTTTTCTTTAAATTACTTGATTATCAGACCGATTCGGCCAGAATGATGACTTTGTTTTTAAGCATCTCCACAACGCCACCCTTCACGTTGAATCGTTCTTCCCCGGCAGCGGTTTTAATCTTCACCGGACCATTGATCAGAGTAGAGATGATGGCCGCGTGGTTTTCGAGCATCTGAAAGGTGCCCTTGGAACCGGGAACCATCACAGAGCTGACTTCGCCTTCGAAAACTTTTTTATCGGGGGTGATTATTTCGAGAAACATTCAATGTGTTTTTAGAGTGAATTACTTCGCTTCAGCGAGGAGCTTTTTACCTTTTTCAATCGCATCTTCGATGGTACCTACCAGGTTGAATGCTGCTTCCGGGTATTCATCCACTTCACCATTCAGGATCATCTTGAAGCCTTTGATTGTTTCTTCGATGGGAACAAGTACTCCTTTCAGACCTGTGAACTGCTCCGCAACGTGGAATGGCTGAGAGAGGAAACGCTGCACACGACGCGCACGGTGTACTACTTGTTTATCGTCATCACTCAATTCATCCATACCAAGGATGGCAATGATATCCTGCAGTTCCTTGTAACGCTGAAGGATTTCCTTCACACGCTGAGCGGTGTTATAATGATCTTCACCCACAACGGCAGGTGAGAGAATTCGTGAAGTAGAATCGAGTGGATCTACAGCCGGATAAATACCTAATTCCGCAATCTTACGGCTCAATACAGTGGTAGCATCCAGGTGGCTGAAAGTGGTTGCAGGCGCCGGATCGGTCAAGTCATCTGCCGGTACGTAAACTGCTTGTACAGAGGTGATAGAACCGCGCTTTGTAGAGGTGATACGCTCCTGCATCAGACCCATCTCTGTCGCCAGAGTTGGCTGATAACCTACGGCAGATGGCATACGACCCAACAGTGCGGATACTTCAGATCCTGCCTGGGTGAAACGGAAGATGTTGTCAATGAAGAAAAGGATATCACGTCCGCCTGATTTCTCATCGCCGTCACGGAAGTATTCTGCAACGGTCAGACCTGAAAGCGCCACACGTGCACGTGCTCCGGGAGGCTCATTCATCTGCCCGAACACCAGCGTAGCCTGGCTTTTCGCAAGCTCGGTCATGTTCACCTTGCTCAGATCCCAATCGCCTTTTTCCATGCCATGCTTGAATTCCTCGCCATACTTGATAACGCCGGATTCAATCATTTCACGGAGAAGATCGTTTCCTTCGCGGGTACGCTCACCCACACCGGCAAATACCGAAAGACCGGCATATCCCTTCGCGATATTGTTAATCAGCTCCATGATCAATACGGTTTTACCTACACCGGCACCACCGAACAGACCAATTTTACCACCCTTTGCATAGGGCTCGAGCAAGTCAATAACCTTGATACCTGTAAAAAGTACCTCTGCCTCGGTTGAAAGCTCTTCGAATTTCGGAGCTTCACGGTGAATCGGGAAACCGCTTGCATTGCTCACAGCACCGATACCATCAATAGCTTCACCAACTACATTGAACAGACGTCCTTTGATGGCATCTCCCGTTGGCATCTTGATCGCGGAACCGGTTGCTACTACTTCCATACCGCGCACCAGTCCATCGGAAGAGTCCATCGCAATCGCACGAACTGTATCTTCACCAATGTGTTGCTGGCATTCCAAAATGATTTTTTGTCCGTTCGGACGGGCAATCTCAAGCGCTTCCAGAATATTCGGCAGTTGTGAGCCTTCTCCTTCGAAACTCACGTCGATCACCGGACCGATTACCTGAACAATTTTACCTTTATTCATGACAGGGTATTTGATTTTGAGGGTGCAAAAATAGGTAAAAAACCGATCTCACCGAAGTAAATCTTATTTTTGGCCACCGGATTGTTTTTCAACAGAAAATTTAATTCTGTTGAAACCCATGTTTCCGTTTCGTCTTTATGAAGATTTATCATCATCTTAATGAATTCATTAAGCCTCAGTACCCGATTGTTACGCAGGGTACGTTTGACGGTGTCCATGTAGGTCATCGCATGCTTTTGCAGCGAATTCGTGATCTGGCTGCCGAGAAAAACGGTGAAGTGGTTTTACTGACGTTTCATCCGCATCCCCGTAAGGTAATCGGCAAGGATCAGCTTCCACTTGAGATGCTGAGCAGCCTGGAGGAAAAAGTAGGCCTATTGCGTGAATTTGGTGTTCAACATCTTGTTATTCACCCTTTTACAATGGAGTTTTCACGAATGGAGTATGATCGTTTTGTAAAAGATGTTTTGGTCGATTGTTTGGGCGTTAAAACCCTCGTGATCGGTTATGATCATCAGTTCGGGCATCAGCGGAAAGGCAGCATGGCTACGTTGCGTGATCTTGCACCCGGATTGGGTTTTGAAGTGGAGGAGATTCCCGAACAGGATATTGATGCGATCGCCGTGAGCTCTACGCGGATCAGAAAAGCC
>JBIIHN010000341.1:0-3050 GCA_044235745.1 Bacteroidia bacterium | reverse complement strand
CGGAGGAGTTGAGCGCCGTGCTCGACCTGCCCATGGACAAGGTAGCCAACACGATGAAGATGCCCGGCAAGCACGTGAGTATGGATGCTCCGTTAGTGCAGGGTGAAGACTCTACGCTGTTGGATGTACTGGAAAACGGAGATAGCCTCGGTGCCGATTCTGCGTTGATCAACGAATCGTTACAGAAAGAGATCAACCGTTCACTCGCTACACTCAGCGAGCGCGAGCAGGATGTAATTAAGATGTTCTACGGCATCGGCATTCAGCATGGCTTGTCGCTGGAAGAGATCGGCGAGAAATTCGACCTCACTTCAGAGCGTGTACGTCAGATCAAAGAAAAAGCCATCAAAACCCTGCGTCAGAACAGCCGGAACAAGCTGCTCAAAGCATACCTGGGATAACAGATAAAAAAGATTATCGGAGTCGGATAATAAAACCCTTAATGTAAAAGCGTCGGAATAAAATCCGGCGTTTTTTTTTGCCCAATTGCCCCGCCCAGCCGCAGGTTTTAACCTGCGGCTGGGCGGGGGAACCTGCGGCTGGTTTTGTTTTTAACCTGCGGTTGGTTTTTTTAACCCGTTCGGATTAAGGATAAAACAATGCATAGAAATCAGCATTGTATTTTCATGAGAGATCATCATTGATTTTTTGATTGTAGGGTACTATACAGCTATTCATTCCTATTCCAAAATATTTTTATTGATGGTTCAGGATTATCTTATTATTTTGAAGGCGGCTTTGGTATTTGCAGAAGCAATGAACCATTAAGTGAGGATTCTATCGGTGTACCCGATAGTTATTTAACTCGAATTCTGAGCAGAAGAGTTGTGGGGGAAAAAATGGAGAGGATAAATAGTATTAATTTAAATTTTAGAGGTCTAACGCTATGTTATTGGCGCATTTAACGGTCTTTTATCTGTCAAACTATTGTCTGATGGCCCCCTTGCATTAGTTGTCAGTGAGTTGTAAATTTTTATCAATAAATTCCTTCCGGACTGTTCATAAAAATAGATTCCTGATTTTTTCGAAACAGCTTCTGTTTTGACCAAATTTGTACATCCGTTCCGGAAGTCGCAACGGTTAACCTCTCACCTTACAAATGAAATAATATGGGCAATAATTACATGGCCGATGAAATCCTCTTGCAGGAGAACAAAGAACGTTTCGTCCTCTTTCCGATTAAGTATGATAAAATCTGGGAGATGTATAAGCAGGCAGAAAACAGTTTCTGGACAGCTGAGGAAGTCGATCTCTCCGCTGACCTGAAAGACTGGGAGCGACTGAGCGACGGAGAGCGTCACTTCATCACACATGTGTTGGCTTTCTTTGCTGCCAGTGATGGTATTGTGAATGAAAACCTGGCGGTGAACATGATGAATGCCGTGCAGCTTCCGGAAGCGCGTTGTTTTTACGGATTCCAGATCATGATTGAGAATATTCACTCAGAGATGTATTCTCTCCTGATTGACACTTATGTGAAAGATCCTTCTGAGAAACATCGTCTGTTTAATGCTATCGATACAGTAGAGTGCGTAAAGAAAAAGGCGGAATGGGCATTGAAATATATTGAGAATGGTTCCTTTGTTCACCGTCTGCTCGCGTTTGCTGCGGTAGAAGGTATTTTCTTCAGTGGATCTTTCTGCTCTATCTTCTGGCTGAAGAAACGCGGACTGATGCCCGGCCTTGCAACGTCCAATGAATTTATTTCACGCGATGAAGGTCTGCACTGCGATTTCGCCTGCCTGTTATATGGTATGTTAAAGCATAAGCTGACACAAGAGGAAGTTTATGCCATCATCACCGATGCGGTTCGCATCGAACAGGAGTTTGTTACAGACGCGTTACCGGTTAACCTCATCGGTATGAATGCAAAACTGATGTGTCAGTACATCGAGTTCGTGGCGGATCGCCTCCTCAATTCTTTAGGTTACCCGAAGGTGTACAATAGCGAAAACCCCTTTGATTTCATGGAAACGATTTCGCTCGAAGGTAAAACCAACTTCTTTGAGAAGCGTGTTTCTGAATATAAGAAAGCCGGCGTCGGCGTCGACCGCGAAAGTCAGGAAGTAAAATTCGACGAAGACTTCTAAGAGTTTATTCTCCAATCAACCCGGGCACTGTTATCCTATGCGAGAGGATTTCGGTGCCCTTTTTATCTTCCGACATGGTCGGAAGATAAAAAGGGTCTGATGGTCAGCTGCCTTCGAAGGATGATGAATGGGATCCTGAAGTTTTTACTTGAAAACACTCAGTATTTAATTGCTATTACCAATAAAGGTAAATCTTTAGTCAAACGATTAAACTCAGTTCCCCTTTACCCTGCGTAAAAATTCTGCCGTCAGCGAATCTTCCACTCCTTTCATTCTCGGAATCAACACATGATCTTCAATCAGGCCGTGTACGAGGAGGTCGCGCTCAAAATTATGGAGTTGCTGCACCAGAATACGGTAGGGAGTGGCGTTGGTAACCGGAGGTTCGTGCTGTAAAATCGTTTCACGGATCTGTTGGAGATCTTTTTCCGTATCATCATGATGATCGTGCTCAAAAGCAGCCAGAGAGTATCTGCTCGTCTGGCGATAAAAGGCGTACATGTCCAGACCATTTTCCTTCGCATCCAACAGAAAATCCACATAAGGCAATAGTTTCTGTTCTTCTTCCAGCATGTGCAGGCTTAATTCATTTTTATATTCACCATAAAACCCTGAGAGAATACACAGCAACGGATGATCATCGGTATAATCCTGCAAGAGCAGATGAATGCTTTGCTCCATCTCCGGGAGCTTACGTAACAAATACAGACGATGTGTACGACGGATATAATCTACGATCAACTCAATGGGAAAAGAGTCAAATGCCTTCGGATCAAACTCTCCCGGTAATTCAAATGCATGCGCCAGTTCATACACCAGATCATCCAGCAATACAATTTGCTGTTTGCCTTTGTACGGAAGCGTATAACGCTGAAGAATCTGACCGGTGTACGGCGCGGGGAACATGAATGAAACTTTTTTCAGGAGAACAACAAAATTAAAAGTTCTGTTTTCTCCGGC
>JBIIHN010000342.1:0-3050 GCA_044235745.1 Bacteroidia bacterium | reverse complement strand
GTAACTTGTTTCTATCGTACAGTTGGCCATCTGGTGTTGTCCGGATGGCTGTACTTTGCCATTCGCATCCGGAATCGGATCCCCATGAGGATCGAAGCGGGGATACCCTAAAAAAGCATCAAGTCGGGTGACCAATTCATCTGAACTGACATGTTCAAGCTCTTCTGCCATTTCATGCACCTCGTCCCAATTGAACTTCAGTACATCGGTAAGAAATACTTCCCATAACCGGTGACGACGAATAATATTTAACGCCAGTTTTTCACCCTTGCGCGTAATACGAACTCCTTTATATCTTTCGTAGGCAATGAGGTTTTTATCGGAAAGACGTTTGATCATATCCGTAACCGATGCCGACGTTGTTGACATCGACTGAGCAATCTCAGAAGTAAGCACAGCATCTGAATGTCCGCTGCTGAGATGATAGATCGCCTTAAGATAGTTTTCTTCGGTTGATGTTGTCATTCATTTGCTGTTCACCGGAATGGTTTTCCGAAGTCGGTCTGATTCCGCTGTAACCATGCCAGCCAGGACCGTAGTTCAGAAATTGCATTCCTTTAGTTGTGACAAATATAAAAAATAAATTAGGCTTGTCTAAAATTAGTTTTTGATTATCATAATCCAATTTTTAATTATTCTTGCCCTATGTATAAGCTCCTGGTACGTCCGCTCTTATTCCTGCTCGATCCTGAAGTTGCTCATCATTTTACATTTGGCGTCATCAGGTTTATGATGAAACTGCCTGGTTTAAAGTTGTTTGTAAGGATGTTGTATGGGTCCAGGGATGAGCGCCATACGGTAAATGTGATGGGAATAAACTTTCCCAATCCGGTAGGACTTGCGGCCGGTTTTGATAAAAACGCTCAGCTTTATGATGAACTATCTGCCTTTGGGTTTGGCTTTATTGAAGTGGGTACGGTGACTCCGAAGCCTCAGCCGGGAAATGATAAACCCAGAATGTTCAGATTGCCGGCGGATCAGGCCCTGATTAACCGGATGGGTTTTAACAATGAAGGGGTGGAGTATATGGTTGAGCGCTTGAGAAATCGTAAAGCCGGAGTTGTTATTGGAGGAAACATTGGTAAAAATAAGGTCACGCCCAACGAAAAGGCGGAGGAGGATTACGTCAATTGTTTTGAAGCGCTGTTTGACCATGTGGATTATTTTGTCGTAAACGTAAGTTCTCCGAATACCCCCGGATTACGCGAGTTGCAGGAGAAGGAGCCGCTTACCCGTCTGTTAAAACGATTATCAGAACTGAACAATCAGCATGCTGTTTCAAAACCGATCCTGTTGAAAATCGCCCCGGATCTTACCAATAATCAGCTGGATGAAATTGTAGAAATTGTTCTGACAACAGGTTTGGCGGGCATTATTGCTACCAATACAACCATCTCCCGTGATGGACTGAATACTCCTGAGCGAGTAACGCGGGAGGCAGGTGGTTTGAGTGGTAAACCGGTGCGTGAAAGGAGTACGGAGGTGATCAGGTATCTGCGTTACAAAGCCGGCAAAGATATGGTTATCATAGGCGTAGGTGGTATTTTTACTCCGGATGATGCACTTGAGAAGATCAAAGCAGGCGCCAATCTGGTGCAGGTATATACCGGATTTATCTATGAAGGACCGGGAATGATAAAACGTATCGTCCGGAAACTGGCCTGACCGTTTGGATTCTTTTCACAGCCCTTGTGTGGAATGTTGACAAATACCATCTCTTTAATTCCGTTACATTCGACCCGAACTTGCTAATTTTGCAAGTAAACAATCCGTAAAACATTCATGAAAAAACTACTCCTTCTCATCACCATCGCTTCTGCAGCGGTTGCCTTGAGTGCTTGTTCTAATTCTTCTGAACAATCAGCTAACAATACTTCAGATTCTACATCCGTGGAAGCGGGTAGTAACACCTTCGGAGCTAAAATCGACGAAAGCGGTGCCATCACAATGGACTCCTTGCTGGCGATGGTTGCAGCCGGTCAAACCGATATAACCGGTGTGAAAGTTAAAGGTAAAGTGAATGAAGTATGCCAGGCGAAAGGATGCTGGATGAATCTGGATAAAGGAGATGGTTCCGGAATGCGTGTGACGTTTAAAGACTACGGATTTTTTGTGCCCAAGGATTGTGGCGGAAAAACAGCCGTAATTCTGGGACATGCCTACATGGACACAACCGCAGTTGAAGACCTTCGTCATTATGCCGAAGATGAAGGAAAGTCGAAAGAAGAAATTGCCAAGATTACGGAGCCGCTTGTTGAATTGGCGTTTGAAGCAGAAGGCGTAATCATCCAATAGTTTAAGATCAAATCTGGAACCCGTCTTGCCGGCGGGTTCTTTTATTCTCACCGAATGGATAGAATTGAGTGGGTAGAGTGTCCGCGAGATGCCATGCAGGGATTGCCATGGTTCATTCCCACAGCACAAAAAATCAGCTACCTGAACACATTGTTACAGGTAGGATTTGATGTGTTGGATTTTGGAAGTTTTGTATCTCCGAAAGCTATTCCCCAGTTGCGCGACACGGTGGAAGTAATTTCTGGTTTGCAATTGACCGATACACAAACCAAACTTCTTGCGATCATTGCCAATGTAAGGGGAGGAGAAACAGCGGCCGAATTTGATGAAATAGCCTACCTCGGTTTTCCTTTTTCAATTTCAGAAACCTTTCAGCAGCGCAATACCAACAGCAGTATCGCACAGAGCCTGGGCACGGTTGAAACGTTGCAGGAAATTTGTCAGAAGAAGAAGAAGGAATTGGTAGTTTATATCAGCATGGCATTTGGCAATCCATATGGCGACGTATGGAATACAGATGTGGCTCTGGAATGGACCAACAAAATCGCATCTTTAGGCGTCAGAACAATTGCTCTGGCAGATACGGTAGGTTTGGCAAAACCGGAGGATATCAATTCAATTTTTAACGCCTTGATTCCGGCCCTTCCCGGGGTTAAATTCGGTGCTCATTTGCATGCTGATCCTAAAAACTGGCAGGCGAAAGTAACGGCAGCATGGTCGGCCGGTTGCCGGCGTTATGATTCGGCAATGAAAGG
>JBIIHN010000340.1:0-3062 GCA_044235745.1 Bacteroidia bacterium | reverse complement strand
ATATTCGATTTTGATTTTAGAAATAAAGAAACCGGAAGGAGAGAAAATTGCCTTGAGGTAGGTTTGTCTTCGATGGCATTGATGCATGCTTTCCAGCCTGGTATTTATGATGTTGCTTGTTTTCTGGCCGGTGATCTGGATTATCAGCCGATGTTAAAGCACCTTCGTTCATTAGGGAAAAGAACCCTTTTGGTAGGCGTGAAGGGGTCTCAAGGATTTTATCCGGTCCATCCCCGGTTACTGGATGATCTCAACCTTTTTGATTTTCCACCACTCTTTCTTGATGAAAATCTGAATCATTTGCAGTATCAACGATCTGAGCAGGTTCGTACTTGTGATAGTTGCGGAAAGGAGGAAGTTACATTCTTCACCTCTGATTGGTTCTATTGTCGTTCATGCAGAGAGGAGTATAAATTGCTAAGGTCACGTCAATCTATTGAGCATTGAGCTGAGTAGGGTAAATTCCTTTTTTATTCACGTTGATTTGTGCAATATCCGCATACGGTTACGTTATTAATCGTTCGTGAACGTTGTAGTATTGTGGCTATGAAAAATCTTATATCGGTCTTGTTTTGGTCACTATTAACCAGTGTTGGCTATGCTCAGAACTATATTCCTGTTTTTCAGTCATCAGAATCCGAGAAATGGGCCGACTCAATGCTTTCAAAGTTGAGTTATCAGCAGAAACTGGGTCAGCTGTTTATGATCGATGCATTTTCGAATAAAGATAGTGCACATGTTAAACAAGTTTCCGGTTTAATTGAGCAATATGGTATAGGCGGTTTGATTTTTTTTCAGGGAGGACCTTATCGACAGGCTATCCTGACAAATTATTATCAAAAACAATCGCAGGTGCCGCTTTTAATTGGTATAGACGGTGAGTGGGGCTTGCAAATGCGCCTCGATAGTACCATTCGTTTTCCTCGTCAAATGACATTGGGAGCCGGTGCAGATTCAGTGCAGGTATTTGAGATGGGAAAGGAGATAGGCCGGCAAATGAAAAGAATGGGAATTCACGTAAACTTTGCTCCTGATGTAGATATCAATAATAATCCGAAGAATCCAATTATTAACTCCCGGTCTTTTGGTGAAAGCCGTGAAAGGGTCGCGAAACTGTCGTTCCAGTATATGAAGGGTTTGCAGGATGAAGGAGTTCTGGCCTGCGCCAAACATTTTCCCGGACATGGGGATACCGATACAGACTCACATCTCTCTTTGCCGGTGGTTCATGCAGATTCTGCACGCATCGATTCATTGGAACTATATCCATATAAAAGTCTAATACCAGGCGGTCTCGGATCAGTCATGGTAGCCCACCTCTTTGTACCTGCCGTTGATTCTACTCCGGGCAGAGCAGGGACACTTTCACCTGTTCTCGTGAATGGATGGCTGAAGAAAAAGTTGGGATTTAATGGATTGATTTTTACGGATGCATTAAACATGAAGGGTGTTGCTGCGTTCAATGAGCCCGGTGAATTGGAGCTAAAGGCTTTAATGGCTGGTAACGATGTGCTTTTATATTCAGAGAATATACCAACGGCAATAAATCGTATTCATCGTGCTATTCAGGAATGCGAAATAGATCAATCCTTAATAGATGAGAAAGTCAGAAAGTTGCTTATGGTAAAGTACTGGGCTGGTCTGGCGGAATCAAAGCAGGTGGATACTTCATCGCTTTTTATTGACCTGAACAATGACTTTGCACAAACATTGAATTATTCGCTTTACAGTAAGTCCGCAACATTGCTTCGAAACAAGGGGAAAGTATTGCCATTACATGCTTATTACAGAGATTGTATAGCTGCTGTTGCAGTGAATGATACTACAGGGAATCTGTTTCAACAGGTCATGGCAGCCTATGCCCATGTCGACTTTTTTAATCTTCCGAAAGATGCGTCGTCTGGTAGTATTGATAGCCTGTTAAAATTGCTAAGTGATTATGATAGAATTGTTGTTTCTGTTCACAATACAACGATAAATGCTGCAAAGAATTTTAATGTTACGCCTTCAATGGTCGAATTTGTAACAAAGGCGGGTAAGAAGAATAAAAGTATTCTTTGCATTTTCGGGAATGCCTACGTTTTAGGAAAGTTCGAAAACTATGAAGACTTTGATGCAGTGGTGCAGGCATATGAAGATACCTGGATGCCTCAGAAACTGGTTGCTCAAAAGCTTTTTGGTGCCGGCTTTTTTTCAGGTCGATTACCTGTTTCTTCCCCTCCCTGGTTTGCCATAGATGAGGGATTAAACTCAAGTGCTTTGCACGTTTTGAAAGAAGCTCCTCCCTCATTGAAAGGTGTGAATGCGGATACGCTTTCAAAAATCGATGATAAAATCAGACTTGCTATTCATGATTCCATGTTCCCCGGTTGTCAGGTGGTGATTGCTAAATCCGGTGATGTGATTTACAATAAATCATTTGGTTATTTCACTTATGATAAATCACGCCCTGTTTTGTGGAATGATCTGTATGATATCGCTTCTGTAACGAAGATTGCTTCAACAGCTCTTGCGTGTATGTTATTGGTCGACCGGAATAAACTGGATATAGATGCGAAAGCATCGAAATATTTACCATACCTCCGGCATACGGATAAGAAGGATATTACAATACGTTCGTTGATGGCTCATCAATCCGGTTTGAAATCCTGGATTCCATTTTGGAAGGGAACCACGGATTCCAGTGGTGTTTTGTCGTCGGAATTATTCAGGAGGACACCCGAGTCCGGTTATACCATCAAAGTGGCTGACAGTATATTTTTATTGAATTCATATCGGGATTCCATTATTGATTACATTATAAAATCTCCGTTGGAAAATGAAGGGAAGTATGTTTATTCTGATCTTGGCATTATCTTATTGCAATGTATTGTGGAGAAGTTATCCGGTAAATCAATAGATCATTTTGTTACTGATCATTTTTATAAACCTTTGGGTTTGTGGAAAACCGGATATAATCCAATGGAATTCGAAAACAGAGCTAAAATTGTACCGACTGAGAACGATACCTTATTCAGAAAGCAATTAATACATGGTTTTGTGCATGATCCCGCTGCTGCCAT
>JBIIHN010000339.1:0-3064 GCA_044235745.1 Bacteroidia bacterium | reverse complement strand
ATTTCCCAGCATCAGAAACTCGCAGTCCTGATAAGAATCCGGAATAATGGGATCAAATGTACTCAACACATTCAGCTGCGTATCGAGGGTATCACGGGAGTTCATGTCCTCATGATATTTACCCGACCAGAAGAATGTTTTTTCACCTTTCTTGATTTGTAATCCCTCAGTATTGATGCCGCGTTGCTCAAGCATCCGAATTGCATCAGCAGGAAAGTCTTCACCAACCACTGATACGAGGTTAATGTTCTTTTTAAAGAAGGAGGCCGACATGGAGGCATAGGTAGCCGCACCGCCGATAATTTTATCAGTTTTTCCGAAGGGGGTTTCGATCGCGTCGAAAGCGACGGTACCGATCATTAATAAGCTCATAGTGTTGGATAGAATTTCGCAGGCGAAGGTACTGAAATAGAAAACTGCCCGGACAAATACTATTTAACATACCGAAAAGGACTGAACACCCGGCCGCATGATTTATTCTTCTGTTTATCTGCATGTTAGAAAAAATATCATCCTATAGAAACCATGTGAATTTATTCTTGATCCACTGCTTCGTAAACCCTGAAACAGGAAATAACGCATATCCGGATTCTCGGCTTTCGCAACCATATACTCGCTCGTTCTGCTGCCTGCTAAAAATCAACAGGCAAACCGTGACAAGCACTTTTTGACATTGTATCTTTATGGTCTTAACCGGAATAAATATTATAACATACCGATGGTTTTCGTAACGCAATTATACACAAGATACCTGGTGTTGCTGGTAACCAGCCTGCTTTTGCCGGGAGTAACCAATCTGCTGCAGGCACAATCTGAAAACTGGAGAGACAGTCTAAGGCAAATTACTCTAACCCGTCAGCCGGATTCCATCATTGCAGAACAAATCGGACAAAAGGCCTATCAGTTAATATCAGTAAGAAAATTACAAGAAGCCGATTTATTTATTGAAAGTCAGTTCATCTATGCTTTAAAAAGTAAGAATGAAGATGCCATCGCCAGCTGTTACTACCATCTCACACTCCGTTTATTTGGAAAAGTATCAACTGATTCAATTAAAACCTTACTAAGAGAAGGAATAAAACATGCAGAAAGAGGGAACAACAATATTATTAAGATCCGGTTATTCCGCACACTAGCACAAACATATGAAACAGCGAGTGAATTAGCGGATGCAAAAAAAACAATAGAAAAAGCCAGCTTTTACGCTGAGCGGACGGATAATGATAATGAGCGTGCAAAAACAAGTTACACATACGGACTTATTTTATCGAGATTGAATTTAAAGAGTGAAGCGGTGCAGAAATACTATGAATCAATTGCGGTTTTTGAAAGACTAAATGACCACAGGAGTCTTGCCTATGCATATAACTCGCTCGCAACACTTTTAATGAATGAAAAGGAATATGCCAACTGCCGTAAATACTACGAAAAAAATCTGGCGCATTGCATTAAAAATCAACCATCCTATTTACCAACTGCGTATTTAGGTATGGCCACCTATTACTATGCTGTGAATGAGGTTGACTCGGCATTAATTTATTATAACGCTGCGGAGGGTGCCATGCATCAATACCAGGATTTTGCACGGTTATATGTGGTATTCTCCAACAAAGCCACAATTTTTCAAATAAAAAACAACATTGACTCTGCCAATACATATCACCGAAAAACGATTGAGCTGGCCAGTCATATTTCTAAAATAGGATATCTCGGTCGCCTCTATCTGAATTTTGCCTCCTTTCAATTAAAGACACAACAACTGGATTCAGCAATTCATTCCATCGAACAAGCCATTGAAATATCGACAGAGGAAGGTGATTCGGAAAATCTGAAGGAGGCCTATCGTTTAAAAGGGCAGATATTATTCGAGAAGGGAGATTTTAAAGATGCGAAAGCTGCCTATGAACAATCCATTCTCTACAGAGACAGTATCGCATTGGAAGAAAAAAAACGTGAATTAAGCAGACTGATTGAAGAATTTGAATCGAACAAAAAGCAAGAAGAAATACATCGGCTGGAAAACACGCGAAAAATACAGCAGCTTGAACTGGAAAAGAAAAACGCCATTATCGCCGGAAATATACAGGAAGCGAAGCGACGACAATCGGAAATTGATCTGTTAAATAAAGAAAATGAAATAAAAGAATTACGACTCAAGGAGCAACAGCAAACCCTGAAACAGAAAATGCTGGAAGCAGCAACACAGGAGCAGGCGCTGGCACTCAGCAAACAGCGGGAAGACCTTCAGGCCCGGGAAGTTACCCAGCAAAAAAATGCCAAAAATGTCATCATCGGCGGATCTGTTATGCTGATCATCTTCCTGCTGCTGGTATTTAATCAATACCGGATCAGCCAGCATCGCAAAAACGAAAACGAACGGCACCAGTTGCAGCATCAACTCAGTGAACTGAAGATTGAAGCACTACGTGCACAGATGAATCCACATTTCATTTTCAACGCACTGAACTCCATCAACCGATACATCATCAGAAGCGATAAGGAAACAGCCAGTGATTATCTCGTAAAGTTTTCAAAGCTTATGCGGCTGGTACTTGAAAATTCCAAATCAAGTCTTGTTACCCTTCGGAACGAAACCGACGCGCTGCGGTTATACATTGAAATGGAGCAACTGCGCTTCGATCACAAATTTGACTACTCGATTGAAATAGATCCTTCCATCGACCGCGAACAGACGATGATCCCACCACTTGTACTTCAGCCGTATGTTGAAAATGCCATCTGGCATGGTTTACTGAACAAAGGTGGAGAAGGAACCGTGCGTGTTAAAATAGAAAAAGCAAGTACTCACCAGTTATTCTGTACTGTTGAAGACGACGGTGTCGGGCGGATAAAAGCAGGAGAGATGAAAAGTAAGACATTGGGATCGAATAAATCATTTGGAACTGAAATTACACGCGAGCGCATCAAGCTGCTGAACGGCGACGACAGGAACTTCCGTATCATCGATCTTTATGATGCCCATCAACAGCCGGCCGGCACAAGAGTGGAGATCACCTTACATACGGAAGTCAGAACGGCTGCCTGAACTGCCATTCCTGTTTGA
>JBIIHN010000338.1:0-3073 GCA_044235745.1 Bacteroidia bacterium | reverse complement strand
AACTGCTGAAGAAAGCACAGTCTTCCTCCCTTTACCGCTGGGTACTGAACCGCGCGCTCTGGAGAATGATCCCGTTTAATGGTCCACACCGGTTCCTGATCACCGCTATCACCGACGACAGTGTAGAACTAACCATTCCGTATATCCGAAAAAACCTGAATCATATCAAGGGCATCCACGCCTGTGCTTTGGCCACCGCCTGCGAATACGTAAGCGGGCTAAATCTCTCCCGCACCTTCACCGCCGACCAGTACCGTATCATCCTTAAAAAAATTGAGATGGACTACCATTACCAGGGGAAGATGGAATTACGCAGTCGTTTCGGAATTAACGAAGAAGCCAAACAAAGCATTCAGCGGATTTTGCAGAGTGAAGATGCCGCCTTTCATACTTTTCTGGTGGACATCCACGATAAAGAAAACAACCATATCTGCACCGGAAACATCACCTGGCAGATCAAGCCATGGAGTAAGGCGAAAGCCAAAGCATAAACCAGGTTTGAATCAGTTAATGTGACATCAGCAACTGATAGCTGATACCATTTGCAAGATGACCGGATAAAGAGGACGAATAAAACTACATTCACCAGGGATTGACCTCAATCATCACTCAATAAAGCTCTCCTTCCTGAAGGATGCGTCTTTCTCTTGAATTATACAATATGTCAGATATTCATCCCGAGTTTTTCTGTAACCGACAGCACTCCGCCGATCACACCCAACGCTGCTACAGCCGCCTTTGCTTTCATGGGGTTATTGCGACTCATCATGATATCCACTTCATTTTTAAATCGCCCCCAGTTGGAAGCATTCAGCACATCCATAGCCACAGAAATGGTAGGTGTAAGTGACCTTGCCGTATGCCACCATCCATTGGGAATAAACATAGTTTCACCCGGGCCTACCACAAAGGAAACGGGTGTTGCATTGGCCCATTTCGGGAATTTTTTCAGGTCAGGATTGCGCTGATTATCGATCAGCGATACCCAGGGGTTGTTGGGATCGGGATATACGTATTCAGTCTGGCTCGGCGGAATGACTGTAAATTCCTTCTCGCCGTAGAGCTGATTGATGTAGGCATGCAGCGCCATGTAATCGTAGTGCATGTACGGAAACTGTCCGCCCGGACTTCCAAAAAAGATCTCCAGCGTATCCGCACCACCGAGAAACCCTTTTGGTAGCAGTCTGCTATGTGAGCGATCCGGCAATGCGAATTTATATCTTGGATTCACATCCGGAAGCAGCTCAGGGTAATCGCGGTCGATCTGAAGTTTGCAGGGATAAGGCGCAGGATTATCTTCTGTAGCCTTCATCATCAGGTCAATGAAAGCGCCTAATTTGAACGCTTGCCCCTGTACCACCACAGTACGATCGCTGTAATGGGTTTTAAAAAACTCGGGAGTGAATTTTTTCAATGCCGGCCAATGGGCAGTAGCGTCGCCAAAAACCACCGGATAATTCTTATCAAGATGTTCACGTTTGAACTCTTCGTACGACATGCCGTACTTCTTGTTGACGACAATATCTCCTAATCGAGCGAGCTCGACTACTTTGGTTGCCATAATTACAGATAGTTAGAAGTTAGATTACAGGTGAATCAAATGTAATAGGCTCCTAGTACAAAATCCATCCTATTTTAGGTGAAACCTTTCAATTCTTCAGGCAAAACACATTGTTTTATAGATAAACGAATGTTTAACTTTGTAAAAACTAAATCCAGATATGAAATATATAGTAGCCTTGATACTGATTGCGGGCATCTCCTTCTCCGCAATGGCTCAAACCGGGAAAATTAACCCAACGACCGAAGACGAATATGTAATGGGATCCACCGGTTACAAAATGTTTATGCAGATGGGGGTCGAATTAAAAAACAACTACAAGGTAAAGGATATTGGGGATTATGAATACGCCGAGCGAAAAGCTTCAGTAAAAGGCTTGCATCGTCCGGGTGAAGAGAAACCCTGTGCCATCATACTTGTCTACACCAAACTGCGTGGAGCTCCCGAGTATTATTGTATTCCAACAGCAGATGCGCCTGAATATATATGGGATAAATACAGGATGAGTCTGGCCGGACAAACGGATAGCCGGCAGGAGCAACTGGAGTTCTTTGCATATGCACTGGCAAAAGCAATGATGCATTTCTCCGGAAAATGAAAAGCGGCATCGGCATTGTGCTAATTTTCATTGTAAGTACAACAACTGCACAATCAAAGTCAGGTGCATTTTTAAAGCTAAGTGGTCCTGAAAAATGCTGGACCGTTTTTCATCCATTCTCTGCAGGACGTGCCTGGAAAATAACGCGTCAAACCCGCGACCGGGTGAATCAGTTACAGCATCATGAAGCACTGGACACCTTTCACCACGGAGGACGCCTCGATGCCTTCCGTCATGCATTCTGGATGGCCCGACTCACACAAGATATCGGACCACGGAAAGCCCGTAGCCTTGGCAAGGCACACGAGAAAGGAAACTACAGGGATTTCAAACGAAAAAAGGGAGAAGATGGTGTAATACAGGATTCCACCGCCACCGTGATGGACTTGCTGAATAACGAAACAGGCATTCGTACCGGAAGGGATAATCCGGAAATACCGGCCAATGAACTGGCGGATAAAATCATTGATATGATAAAGTCCGGCCAGCTGACAATGCTCAAGAGAAATAAAGAAGGCCAACTCTGCACATGTAACGGGGAAGTCGTAAAAATTCCAACAGCACCCCAAAGACCCTGGGCGTTATCATTTTGCCTCGTACCCTCTGATCATTAACAGAAAGCATTCACCAAAATGTCATGCAAACATTCCTTTTTCCATTTAAATTCGTCACACTAATTCCAGCAATGAAAAAATCCGTCTTTATCCTCCTCCTGCTATTCGTCGCACCTACGCTGTTTGCGCAGGAAACCACAGGAATCCTCTTCAGGCCCATTACTTTCGACGAAGCCATGCAGGTTGCGAAGAAGGAGAAAAAACCCATCTTCCTGCACGCCTTCGCCACCTGGTGTCATTTCTGCGAACAAATGCGCGACTCGGTATACACTAAACCCGCTGTCGGTGAATTTTACAATA
>JBIIHN010000337.1:0-3080 GCA_044235745.1 Bacteroidia bacterium | reverse complement strand
AAAAAAAAGAACTCGCCGTTCGCTTAAGCACCGGTGAAATCTCTCCCGATGAACGTCGCAATTTTCAGGAGTTACAAGAACAGACTGAAGTATTAAGAAAAAAAGCCACGGGCATTATTCAGGCCTCCAATCCCGGAGCAGAAGCCAATGACACGAATTACATTTTCCTGCATTTTGTCATTCACCATCTCCCCGAAGGGTTGGTAGGACTGCTCATCGCCGTGATATTCCTTGCTGCCTGGGGTTCTATTGCCGCTGCGTTGAACTCATTGGCATCGACAAGCCTGATTGACTGGCATCACCCGCTTCGTAAAAAAGACAGATCTGAAAAAAGAAATCTATTCCTTTCCCGATGTTATACTTTGGGCTGGGGGCTGTTCTCTATTCTGATCGCACAAATTGCAGGGCAGCTGGGTTCACTCATTGAAGCCGTTAATGTGTTAGGCTCCCTCTTTTATGGCACTATTCTCGGTATTTTCGTTGTAGCACTTTTTCTTAAAAAGATTCAATCAGGTCCGGTATTCTATGCGGCATTACTCACCGAGGTAATGGTGATCCTTATCTATTTTTCCGACCTTATATCCTTCTTATGGCTAAACCTGATTGGTTGCGCCGGTGTGATGCTGTTTGCACTGATTTTCCATTCGTTACAAGGAAAAATGATAAGAGTCAGCAAATAACACTTTGACCTTTTGTTTTTTAAACAGAACTTTAATTGTCTAAATAATTAAAACCATGTTCAGAAAGACGTACACTCCCTTTATAGCCTTGCTGATAATGATATTGCTTAATTCCTGCAAGGATAATATCACAGCATTTGAATTTACGCATGATTACGCCGCTATCAATGTCGCAGTTACCCCCAGCTCTGCCATAGGAGAAATGACGTTTACGACAGAGGAAATCGAAACCGACATACAGGAAATTGCATCGGACAATGGTATAAATACGGATAATATTAAATCGGTAAAAGTATCAGAAGTGATAGTAACCCTCATTGATAATGCTCCGGCACCTTATACCTTTGATCTTCTGGACCGCATCGAATCAAAAATCGGCAAAACCACCGATGGGACATTAATCAAATTTGCCGGCAAAGATCCTGTTCCCGATGGCGGCAGCACTGAATTCAAAATGGATGTAAACAACATTGAATTGGTTGATTACTTTAAAAACACAAGGTTGAAATTTCAACTATCCGGATTTACAAATGATTCCATTGAACATGCCTTTACCCTGAAAGTGGAGATGAAAATCACAGTCGAAGGTGAATTGATTGATTAATAGCGCCCGATCTGTGGCCGACTCGATTTAGCAACAGCAATTAAAAAATTGAATGAACAGATAAGTCTCGAAAAAATGAAAAAGAAAAAGGGCTGACGGCAAAAACGTCAGCCCTTTTTATGTGTAGTGTCAAGTGCTTATTTAAGCGACTGAATCAATTTCTCGTTCAGTTTTACGTAATGGTCATCACCATCTTCTTTGGCAAGGGCAATCGATTTATTCGCTGTCTCGATTGCCTCCTTCTTCATTCCAAGTTTGGCGTAACAGTTTGCTTTCTGGTGCCAGTTCCAATATGCGTTGGGGTTTATCTCCAGGGCCTTTTCATACCATGCAAGGGCCTGCTTAACATCTTTACCATTCTCAAGGTAATAATATGCAGCAGCACTGTATGGACGATTATCTCTCATTACATACTTTTCAATATCTTTCATAATACGGGCATCAATTTCTGTAGAAACACCTACCGAAACCATTGTTTTATCCCACATCAGCTGTAAATCACAAGAGGTGGATTTGATATTGTCGATCTGAATAGTAAACGTTTCGACACGATTCGATAAAGAGACCGGAGTAGCTTTCACGCGTACCACATCCTCATCCTGTTTATAAGCATCCGAAGATGTCACATTGGTACTTTTACTGATGATCACCGTCCATTCAGACTGCCCCGGAATGGTTAATAGACCATATTTACCAGGATTCACCTTCACACCTCCAATGGTAACGGTATCACCAAAGGAAATAGTGGTGGCTGCATTCGCACCTGTTCTCCATAGCGTATTAAAAGGCACAATATCACCAAAGATGGTTCTGCCCTTTACTGAAGGACGAGAATAACTGATTTCGATGTTTGACAAACCAAAATCCTGCTTGATGGTTTGTGCCGGTGAGGGTGCCGGAGTTTTTAACGACTGAGCAACGATTGGACCGCTCAACAGAACGGCGGCAAAATAAAGTACTGCTTTTTTCATGTTTGTGTTTTTTTATTGATTGAATTTTATTTTCAGAAGACTTCATCTTCAGAAGCTTCTTATGTTCTATTCGCTTTGTAATGGTCTGCAAAGATCAAGTAAACAACAGTTCAGCTCGGGCAAAGTTATTAGAAATTATATACTGGCTGAAATTCAATCATTTTCTATATTCGTAGCCCATAAAAATGAAAGTTAATGTCTCAGCAACTCCATGGTTCACCCTTTAATCTGGCTGTACTCGCAGCCGGATTAGGCTTTTTTGTGGATGCCTTCGATCTGTTCTTATTTAACATTTACCGTATACCCAGTCTGAAAGAACTGGGTCTTAGCGGAGCCGAATTAACCAGAACCGGCGAACAACTGCTGGCGATTCAAATGGCAGGAATGATCACCGGAGGGATACTCACGGGCATCATTGGCGATAAAAAAGGAAGAATTACGGTTTTGTTCGGATCGATTCTGTTGTATTCTCTCAGCAATATCGCAAACGCCTTTGTCACAGATATCAACAGCTATGCAGTCATTCGCTTTCTGGCGGGAGCAGGTCTTGCCGGTGAGCTTGGAGCCGGCATCACACTTGTGAGCGAAAGCATGACCATTAAAGACCGAGGCTACGGAACAATCATGGTGGCCACTCTAGGTGCTATGGGCGCTGTTACGGCCGGACTGATCGGAAATATTATTCCCTGGCGAACAGCGTTCTTTGCCGCCGGCTGTTTGGGTCTGGTTCTGCTTTTAATGCGTATCGGCAGTCTGGAACCGGCGATGTTTAAAAAGCAAAATGACGATGTACAGAAGGGATCATTCCGATTGCTTTTCGCTAAC
>JBIIHN010000025.1:0-10138 GCA_044235745.1 Bacteroidia bacterium | reverse complement strand
TTCTTTCGATGTGGGTACTGACCTCGACAAGGCCAATATGCTGACGCAAAACAAGGTGTCACAGGCCAACCCTTTCCTGCCACCGGAAGTGCTGAATATGGGTGTCACAGTAAAAAAATCACTCACCTTCCCGCTGATGCTGGTGTCATTGTACTCCCCGGGCAAGACTTACGACATGGATTTTCTTGTCAACTATGCCTACATCAATGCAGTGGATGAGCTCAAGCGTACTCCCGGTGTGGGTGATGTGAGCATTCTAGGAGGAACGCAGTACGGTATGCGTATCTGGTTGCGGCCGGATCGCCTTGCTGCTTACGGACTCACCGTGCAGGAAGTGATGGCTGCGGTTAAGGCTCAGAATGCCATTCAGCCCGGAGGTACGATCGGTGGTGAACCCTCACTACCCGGAACGCAGCAAACTTACTCTGCACAATTGCAGTCCCGGCTCATTTCTGAAGAGCAGTTCGGTGAAATCATAATCTCCAGCAACGATCAGGGCGCCATTGTTCGCCTGAAAGATGTTGCCCGCATCGAACTGGGCGCCGAGAATTACCTTTCCTCCAGTCGCATTAATGGAAATCCTGCTGCCATCATTGCAGTATATCAGATACCCGGATCCAATGGTCTTGAGGTAGCCGAGTCGGTTCGTGAAAAAATGAATCAACTCGCCTCCGGATTCCCGGAAGATATGGATGTTACCTATCCTCTGGATACAACACTCGCCGTGGAGGCCGGCATCGATGAGATCCTGCATACGTTGTTAGAAGCTGTACTGCTGGTGATCCTGGTGGTGTTTTTGTTTCTGCAGAACTGGCGGGCGACACTGATTCCGCTGCTGACCGTGCCTGTCTCTCTGATCGGCACCTTCATTTTTTTCCCCTTACTCGGATTCTCCGTTAACGTACTCTCCCTCCTGGGGATGGTGCTGGCAATCGGTCTTGTAGTGGACGACGCCATCGTGGTGGTGGAAGCGGTGATGCATCACCTTGAACGCGGCCTGTCACCCAAAGAAGCTACACGGAAGGCCATGAAAGAGGTGGGCGGACCTGTTGTTGCGATAGCCGTCATTCTGGCTGCCGTATTCATCCCTGTGGCTCTTACCGGTGGCATCACCGGACGTCTGTACCAGCAGTTTGCCATCACCATCGCTATCTCCGTATTGCTTTCGGCATTCAATGCACTTACACTCAGTCCTGCCTTATCCTCGCTGTTGCTGAAACCATCCAAGCCATCAACGGGCCTGATGAGCCGTTTTTTTGGAGCGTTTAACCGCTTCTTCGACAGGCTTACTGAACGGTACGGACGTACTGCGGGTTACTTCGCCCGCAAGATCGTGGTGATGCTTATTCTGCTCGGCGGAATTGTTTTTTCGACATATGACCTGATGAAAAAGGTTCCTGCCGGTTTTGTGCCCGAAGAGGATCAGGGGTATTTCATGTGTGCGATTCAGCTTCCTGACGCTGCTTCTCTTGCAAGGACCGACCTGGTGAGTGCCAAAGTTGAAAAGATACTTTCTGAAATACCGGAGGTTGAGTCCTATAGTGTTGTCAATGGATTCAACATTCTGACCACGTCCTACTCGACAAATGCGGCCACTGTTTTCGTTTCGCTCAAACCATGGGAGGAGCGCGAGAAAACCGCACTGATGGTCACTCAGATGACCAACATGCGGTTCATGCGCGACATCACCGAAGCCACTGCGGTGGCCGTCGGTCCTCCTCCGATACCGGGACTCGGTTCATCAGGAGGTTTCACCATGGAAATACAGGATCGCGGAGGTAACACTCCCCAGTATCTCGCTGAACAAACGAAACGTTTCGTGGATGCCGCAAAGGAGCGCCCTGAAATAGGCGCGATCTTCTCATTATACCGCGCCAATGTACCGCAGAAAAGAATTCAGGTCGATCATGAAAAGGCTGAAAAGCTCGGTGTGAAGATTGCAGACGTAAACTCCACAATCGGTGTAATGTTCGGAGGTGCGTTTATCAATAACCTGAATCAGTTCGGACGTCAGTATAAAACCTATGTAATGGCCGATGCGGATTTCCGAATGCGCCCCGAAGATATCAATAGTTTCTTCGTGCGTGACAACGAAGGCGGGATGGTGTCGATCGGTTCTATGGTGTCTGTGACCGACACCTCCGGTCCCCAGTTCACCAATCACTTTAATATCTTCCGTACTGCTGAGTTGTCCGGAGGCCCTGCACCGGGTTACACTTCGGCCGAGGCGCTTGATGCACTCGAGGAAGTTGCGAAAGCGACACTGCCGGCAGATATGAGTTATGAATGGTCCAACATCTCTTATCAGGAACGATCATCTGCGGGAAAATCCGGAACCGTATTCCTCATGGCACTCGTTTTCGTCTTTCTGATACTCGCCGCACAATACGAAAGCTGGAGCCTTCCCTTTAGCGTATTGTTGGGAACACCCTGGGCGGTGATGGGAGCCTTATTCGGTCTTTATCTTGCCCGCTTGTTTTCGGAATCATATGTGAACAATGTATTTGCTCAGATCGGACTGGTGATGCTCATCGGGTTGAACGCGAAGAATGCAATCCTTATCGTTGAGTTCGCCAAGATGAAAAGCGAGGAAGGCGTAGACGCATTCAAGGCTGCCATCGAAGGCGCAAAACTCCGGCTGCGGCCAATTTTAATGACCTCCCTCGCCTTTATTCTCGGTGTGGTACCACTGCTGACTGCAACAGGTGCCGGAGCCGAGTCCCGGAAGGTTATGGGCATGACGGTTTTCAGCGGAATGATTGTGGCAACGCTAATCGGATTATTACTGATTCCTGCCATGTATGTTATGATCAGCCGTTTTGGCGGAAAGACCGTAAAGGAAAAATCGGAAACCAATCATGAAGAAGGAACTTCAACGCACTGAACGAAAATGAAAAAGCTGATTATCGTTTTGCTCGCCATCTCCCTGTTTTCATCCTGCATGGTGGGTCCGAAATATTCAAGGCCTGCAATGCAGGCACCCGGTGCTTTCACAGAATCCAACAATGCCATAGTTGAACGCGATTCCATTCTGAACCTGAAATGGTTCGACTTGTTTCAGGACCCGGTACTTCGTGCCGTGATTGATACCACCCTGCGTCGGAACTTCGACCTGAGAGCTGCCATGCTGCGTGTGGAACAGGCTACAGAAGCTTATGGAATTTCAAAAGCGCAACTTTTGCCTGCGTTCTCTGTTTCCGGATCCGGGTCGCAAAACTCTAACGGCAATGAGCTTTATAGCCTCAATACTGCCATGTCGTGGGAGCTTGACCTGTGGGGGCGAATTCGTCATGCCAAGCGGGCAGCCTTCAATGAGTTAATGGCAACCAACGAGGCCAGGAAGGCTGTGCACTCTGTGCTGGTGGCTACCACAGCCGCGGCCTACTTCGAACTGCGTGACTTCGACAACCGCCTTGTTATCGCTCGTGAAACCCGCCTGTCGCGCGAGCAGGCATACGCATTGCAACAGGAACGCTTTGCAAAGGGATATATCTCCGAGTGGGATGTACTGCAATCAAAGCAATTGCTGGAGGATGCCATTGCCTTCGAAGCCTCATTCAGACGGGCCATCGCTCTCACAGAACACTACCTGAGTGAGCTGGCTTCTAGTCCATCGATGCGCATTCCCCGCGGATCCGATAATAAGACGCAGACGCTTCCTCCTGTAATGCCTGCCGGACTTCCATCTACCTTGTTGGAACAGCGACCCGATGTGAAGCGTGCGGAATTCCTCTATATGAGCGAAGTGGAGCGTATTGGTGTCGCTCAGGCCGGGCGGTTGCCGGTTGTCAGCCTTTCCGGAGTTGCAGGATTCGCTAATCCTGCGCTGTCAGGTTTGTTCAGTAATGATGCATTCTCAGCTTCCCTTACCGAGGGCTTGCTGGGGCCGATTTTCGCCTTTGGGCAGAATAAGCGGCGCGTAAGCTTACAGCAAAAGGAGGCAGAAACGGCAGCCCTGAATTACCAGCAGACATTTATCAGATCAATTCGTGAGGTGGAGGATGCATTGTCATCCGTTGCTACCTATACTGATGAGCTGAGCGCACGTGAAAGGCAAACCGATGCCGCTGCCAAAGTGGTCAATCTAAGTCAGGCGCGTTATGATAGTGGCATGACTTCCTACCTCGAATTGCTCGATGCACAACGCACCCTCTTCAGCTCTCAGTTGCTGTTGTCATCGACCCGCCGCCAATTGCTCGTATCCTACATCGATCTATATCGGGCACTGGGTGGAGGATGGTGATTCGCTTAAGTAGATTTTTTTTGGCCAACGTCAACATTCTCCATACGATGATCAATCGCTGTTCAGCAATCATTCTTCTGGTGATGTTGGAATGTATTCTTCCCTTCAGCGCAAGTGCAATGACCGACAGTACCTTTTATAAAACTTATGAGGAGCTGGTGACTGGTCGTTTTTATTTCAGCAGGAAGTATACGGGTTTATTGATCAAAGATCCATCGTCAGGAATCGAGCTGAATTATAAGCCCAACACCACACTGAACATGGGTGTGGGTGCAACGTATCGTTCTTTCACTCTCAACCTGGCCTATGGCTTTCCATTCATCAATCCTGACCGTGGACGAGGCGATACACGTTATCTTGATTTGCAGGCCCATTTCTACGGTCGTAAATCCAATATCGATCTTTTCGGTCAGTTCTATAACGGACTCTATCTGTCACCAAAGGGTTACGGTCGTGACGACAATAAATATTACGTGCGACCCGATCTTCGATTACGGGAGTTTGGGGGCTCTTATCAATATATTTTTAATAGCGAACGTTTCTCATTTCGTTCCTCATTCCTGCAAAATGAACGGCAAAAACGGTCCGCGGGCACCTTGCTTATCGGCGGTGAATTTTTCATCGGCAAGGCAAGTGCCGACAGCAGCGTGTATCCCACGCTGTCAATCAGCGGAACCCGACCCAATACCGAACTTCTGCGTTTTTACGAAGTTGGTCCGAATATCGGGTATGCGTACACTCTGGTCATTGCCCGTCATTTTTTCGTCACCGGATCGATTACGCTGGCAGCGGATTATTCCTTGTCGGAGTTTGAAGGACCAAACGGGACAACCAGCGTATCCGGTTTCAATCCCAATTCGATGCTACGACTCTTCGCCGGATACAATTCCGACCGGAGTGCAATCAGCATTACCTTCACCAATAGCAGGGTCAATATCGACTCTCAAAAAAACCTGGGCGTATCCATCAACACCGGTAATATCCGGCTCAATTACATACGCAGATTCCATGCGGATGCCCGGACGCAGCGGAGACTTGATCAGGTATTCGGGAGATGACGCAAGCCCCAATCAATTAGCCAACGAACATACAACCGAAAATCAGTCAGTCACTTCAACTATCTTCGCGAGAGCCAACACATTGAACGGCTGCCTGCACACCGATGCAGCAGTTTCGTCAGGAAAAGACAAATTCTCATCCAACATCAATTTCTGTAATTATGAATCTCAAATCGATCAGTGTAATTCTGTTCATCATCCAATTCTTTACAATCCGTGCTATCGCGGAAGAGGCTGTCTGGCCGAAAGTGGTGGAAACCGAAACGGGTAAGATTGTGATTTACCAGCCGCAACCCGAATCGCTCAATGGTGATCAGTTACGGGTACGCGCAGCTTTCTCGGTAACCACCGATAAGAAATCGGATCCCGTATTCGGAGCGCTGTGGGCGAATGCCAGGGTTTCCATCGATCGTGACAAGCGTATCGTTCACCTGCTGGAAGCCACCATCACCGATGTGCGCTTTCCATCCAACACCGACAGCGCCAAATACAAGGTCTGCAAACAGACTGTAGAACAGGAGGTGCCTAAATGGAAACTCAGCATATCATTAGATGCACTGCTCACCTCCATCGAGCAGGAATCCGGCAGCTCTGCCGGTGAATTGAATACAGACGTTCCCGAAATCATCTATCGTACAACACCCACCATATTGGTGCTGCTGGATGGTTCGCCGAAAACTTCTTCTATTGATAACTCGCATTACAAGCGGATCGTGAACACCCCTTTCTTCCTGATTCAGGATTCGTTGAACGGCCAATACTACCTCTACGGTGGAGGCAAATGGTTCATGACCGCATCACTCGACAAGGGCTGGAAGCCTTTCACAAAGATTGATGACGAAATGCGCAAGATGCAGCAAGCAGTGGAGGACGAGCAAAAGAAGAACCAGCCGGATGACCAGACCGGAGACTCGGCTGCAGTTGTATCTGAAGACATCACTCCTGAAATTGAGGTGCGTACAGCACCGGCTGAACTCATCACCAGCAAGGGGGCACTGCAGTTCGCTCCCATCAAGGAGACACAGTTGCTGTATGCGACCAACACCGATAACTACATTTTCCAGTACATACCCGAGCAGAGTTATTACCTGCTTGTTTCCGGTCGTTGGTATGCCTCTGCTTCCATGCAATCGGGTTGGAAGTATGTCGCATCCGATAAGTTGCCCAAGGACTTTTCTCTAATTCCCGAGGGAAGCGATAAGGATGTGGTACTGGCCAGTGTAGCTGGTACCAAGGTTGCCAAAGAAGCAGTGATGGATGCGCAGGTGCCTCAGACAGCGGCCGTCAACCGTAAGGATGCTACCTGCACGGTGACGTACGACGGAACTCCGAACTTTGCCGCCATTCAGGGCACCAAACTTTATTACGCTACCAATACTTCAAGTTCGGTCATCAAGGAAGGGGAGACGTTTTACGTTTGTCAGAACGCCGTGTGGTTCACCGGTACAACACCGGGCGGCCCATGGACTGTTGCTACATCTGTTCCTGCCGAGGTTTCGAAGATCCCTTCTTCATCGCCCGTTTACAACGTGAAGTACGTTTATGTGTATCAATCCACACCTGAGGTGGTGTATGTGGGTTATACTCCCGGGTACACCGGTTGCTACATCATGGGTCCTACGGTGGTGTATGGAACGGGTTATTACTATCCCGGCTGGTACGGCACCTACTATTACCCACGTCCCGTCACTTACGGTTTCAATGTGCATTACAATCCCTGGACGGGATGGAGTTGTGGTTATTCCGTTGGTTATGGCCGACCCAATTCATGGATCAGTGTAAGTGTGTACGGCGGACACGGCGGATGGTGGGGCCCTGCCTATAGGCCACCTTATTATTATCGTCCTCCGTATGGTGGTTACTACGGCCCCCGCGGTGGACCCGCGTACGGTCGATATCCGGCAGGATACCGTCCTGCTCCTCCCCGTTCGAATAACATCTACAACTATCACCAACGCGGAGTGAATACTCCACAAAAGGACAGGTCGATCGTCAATAATGCTGCCGGCCGTGTTCCCGATAACGTTCGAAATAATGCCGGGAAGGCCGGTGGCATGGATAACAATGTGTTCACCGACAAAGGTGGAAATGTGTACCGGAACAACCGCAGCAACTGGCAGCAACACGACGGAAGGGATTGGCAACCTGTGAAGCAATCATCCGGCGATAATGGAGGGGCAGGACGTCCTAAAATCGATAACCTGAACCGAGACCAGATAAACCGCGATCGCGGCCAAATGCGCACCAACAACTTCAACAACTTTAATAACATGAACCGTGGCGGCAGTGCAGGAGGTGCACAGAGGATGCCGGCACGCGGAGGAGCAGGAGGAGGCATGGGCGGAAGGCGCTGAGGTGCCCCCTGATTTTGTTTAGGTTCGTCAAAGCGCTCTGCAGATGAAGCACAGTTCATCTGCAGAGCGCTTTCAACATCCTTAAGTTTTGTACCGAACTTCCGAAACATTTAAACCATACATGTAGATTTGATTTTCTGCGCGTACTGGCCCGGTTGGACGAAGAGGCGATAAGGTGGTCGAGGGAAAAATCTTGATATCGCGGTGGAAAGGATGCGATCAGTCTTAAGCAGCGCCCTTGAATTGCAGAAGGCGGAGCTCAGTTAACATGAGGACGTAATACGATGTACGGTATCCCTCTGTAACGCCAGGTTGAGTGAAATAGAGTTGGTGAGACTTGGTGAAATAATGTGTGGTGATTTTCTTCTGACGGGTTAAAAGTCATCCCCGTCTAAAGCACAAATGAAGTAAGTACCGGACTAAATACCAATATTTGGTATGCTTACAAAAACAAACTCTATCGTTAAACTCACTTTCATCACGGCGGGTACTTTTTTGATGAACTCATACAAAGTATGTTAAAGAAGGCCCTTGTAGAAAAGCAAGCAAAGTTGTTCGTGCAGGACTTCGATTACATGAAGAAGAGCAGCAGAGAATTATTACACATCGTCATGCAGATGGTCCATAGCATTCAGTCACCGGAAGCAACATCTTCCGCTGTGATACTGCGCAACAGATCAGGTGTGAGCTTTGCTATGCCAGCCAGCCGATTGGCCTGGCGTTCCATGGCCTTCTCAAATACATTGCGTACGTAGCGTCCATTTCCAAAATGACGATCGCGGGTTGCGTAGGCCTTCGTAAACTGCTCTAATAATCTGCGTTGTGCTTCCTCCTCTAAAAGGTAGTCGGTACGTCTGCACATCCCCTGGAAAATATCCAGCATTTCCTCCGGTGTAAAGTCGTTGAAGTCCATATAGCGGTTAAACCGGGATTGAAACCCGGGATTTGAAGCGATAAACTTCTTCATCTCATCATTGTATCCGGCCAGTATGACAATGAGACGACTCCGGTCATCTTCTATACGCTTAATGAGGGTGGCGACAGCTTCCTTCCCGAAGCTATCCTGTCCTTCTCCCACCAGCGCATAGGCTTCATCAATAAACAGTATACCATCGAGTGCAGTATCTACCACTTTATTCACTTTTACGGCAGTTTGCCCGGCGTATTCGGCGATCAGCCCCGAGCGGTCTGTTTCCACCAGATGACCCTTCTTCAATACACCCAGCGATTTATATACAGCAGCAAGTAATCGGGCCACAGTCGTTTTACCCGTACCCGGATTTCCTGTAAACACAACGTGATAAGATACCTGTTGAGCTTTCAGACCCTGCTGTTCACGCTCCTGCTGAACGCGGATAAAATTGATGAGTGTGCGGATAGAGGCTTTTACTTCTGGCAATCCGGTTAGCGCCATCAGTTCTTCCATCGGATCCTGATTTGCGGATTCATTATCTTTTTCTGTTTTTTCTGCAGGACTTTGTTCATTAGACTTAGCAATATCCGGAATTATGGAAGTGCCGTGCGGCAGCGCACCCGGCTTCACAATGCGGGCAAGCGCCTTTTCTTCTTCGGGCAGTACCTTACCATCGGCTTTCACTACCATAGAGGCGAAACGGTACATCATGGCCAGAAACTCTTCCATCAGCGTTCTGTCGAAGGTGTTCAGCACAGTGGCGACCCGGAACAACTGCTCATCGGGGACTTCCTTGCTCAGTTCCTCCTGAATAGATTTGTAGATTCTCAGGTAAGACCCGATCAGCTTCTCTCCATACATTTTATGATGTTCGGTATAGTCAATTTCAACAGCGCTATGGCGTTTCAGCATCACGGTCAGAAAAGCCAGCGCCTCCCTCGACCGCAGGTCGCCCATCTCCCGGAAAAGCATAAAACATTTCATCAGATCGTGAAGGAGCAACACTTCCAGTTTTTCACGACCTGATGCCACCTCGTTGGAAGCATCCGAGCCGATATCACCTGCATTCACGGTACGGAACACATGCTGCATCAGTTTGCGGTTTGCTTCCAGTTTTTTAAAGAAGGCACAAATGGCATTTGCCGATTCCATAATGTGGTCAAACACCTCACGTGTCACCATAGCGGAGGGTACCTGTTCGCCTGCCGCGATCGAAGCCGGATCGATGATGCAGGATAAGTAGTCGAGAAAAGCACCGGCAAAAGCTGCTGCTTTCGCATAGTTACTGATGAAATACCTTTCGTTGATGCCGCTGGATGTTTGCAGGTGAAAGGCACCTAGCCGAAGCACCCAACGTTCAGGGTTATACGAAAAACGACGGTTTCGGCTTCCATCCTTATTTACCTTTTCCCATGTACGTTCTGATACTTCTGTATCAGACGAAGCGTCACCGGGGTCGGTCACAAAAAACTGCTGAGCAAATCCGGGCCGTAGCTCACGCAGGTCGGTCAGCGACATGGTGTGATCAGTGTCCAGCACCAGAATGAAGGCCGGATAGAGATAGAGCTGG
>JBIIHN010000336.1:0-3102 GCA_044235745.1 Bacteroidia bacterium | reverse complement strand
ATTACAGGCCTGATAAAAGGAAAGAGCATTTTCACGAGCCTGAAGAATCATCGTCTCCGCACCGGCATTCACAGCAACCTCTTCTAATTCACGTATGATCATCACACCCAGTTTTCTGCCACGAAAATCCTGATCAACGGCCATGTAGCGGATTTGTGCCTCGCGGGTAGTGTTCAGCTGCATACGTCCACAGGCTACAACCTGTTTATCAGGAGTCAGAATCATCCGGTGTACGGCAACAGCCTCCTGCTCATCCTGCTCTGTACCCCTCGGCTGATCCCAGGGTTGCCGCAACACTCTCCATCGGAGATCAAAATAGGCTTTTTCCATTCCCGCAATAAACGGATCCTCGATCCGATAACCTTCAGGCAATATCAGTTCCATGAATTTTAAATGCTATGGTTTTACATCTTTTTGAAACACCACCATCCTGCTCCACCTGTTCAAGAATCAGATGCCGGTTTTTACCCGTCGCAAAAACCTGATCAATGGTTTGTACGGCTGCGCCAGGTATCTTTTGCTCATGCAAATAGTGCAACCACTCCTCAGATGACTTCGTTTTAAACGCGGCCCGCAATATCGCGATAAGCTCATTCCTGTTTAATAACCGATTTGTATTCGTCGCGAAACGTACATCGCCCATCAGCTGCGGTTGGTTGATCACCAACAATAGTTTTTCAAACTGCTGATCTGTACCAACAGCTAACAGCACTTCTTTCCCGTCTGCACATTCAAAAGTTTCTCCGTAAGGAGCGATGTTCGGATGCAAGGAACCCTGCTTTTGAGGCACGACACCGGTATTCAGCCATGCTGAAGATTGATTCATCAATGACACAATAGCCGCGTCATATAAACTGACATCCACCAAACTGCCGAAGCCGGTCCGCTCACGGTGGAGCAAGGCGATGAGTAAGGCTTCTTTCAACTGATGCGCTGAAATCACGTCTATCAGAGCAACAGGCATCTTTAACGACGTACCTCCCGGCTCCCCATTCAGCGACATAAATCCTGATGCCGCCTGCAACACCGCATCAAAAGCAGGTCGTGGGTCGTCAAGGCCAAAACCGGAAATCCGACCGATGATTAAACGAGGAAACATCTTCAATAAATCATCAGACACCATATCCAGTTTCTGCTCATCCCCCGGTTTGAAATTAACCAGCAACACATCTGCCGTGCTGATCATCTCTATTACGCGGCTACGATCATTCCTGTCAGATAAATCAGCAAAAACAATTTGCTTGCCCCAGTTTACCGAATGATAATAGGAGGATGCCGGCGCTCCCGGATCTTCAACCGGCAGTTTCCAAGTACGGGTCACATCACCACCGGTTCGTTTATTTTCAACTTTGATTACATCAGCACCCAACTCAGCAAAGAACATCCCAACGGCGGGACCGGCCAGCACGCCTGCCAGTTCCACCACTTTTAATCCGCTGAAAAGCTGCTCCTGTTTCATTTATTATTTACAAACAGTTCGGCCAACATACAACGGACACCACCACCACCTACCCGCTCAATAACAGGGATGTCAGCAACTACCCCCATTCCATCCGCAAATAATATTTCTTTCTGCTCCGGAGTGAATGCGGACAATGCCGAAGAAGAAAGCACCAGTAACGGTTTACCCTGATGATTTTCCAAAGACAGCATATTTCCGGCAAAGGAATTCATCTGCTGAACTGAAATATCGATCAAACGTCTGCCGGAATCAGCCAGGCATTTCAACAATTGATTCCGATCACCTTCCGCAACAGCCTCCATACAGACAACGGCAGCTGAAGATGTCATACACATCACCACATTGGTATGATAAACAGGATCACCCTGAGCATCGTATGCATGAAAAACAAAAGGCTGATACCCCAACTGACTGCATACTTCCTGCAATAATTGCGCATCGGTTCTCGGACTCTCCACCGCATATGCTATCCGGGCCGGATGATCGAACACAATACTGCCTGTACCCTCTAAAAACTGACCGGCATTTTCCCTTTCACGAATATCGATGAATTTATCTGACTTAGAATACTGACGAATAACCTCAACGAAATCCTCACGGCGTTCCAACCGGCGGTTAGGAGCCATCATCGGATATAGCACCAATGTACCATCCGCATGTGTGCTAAACCAATTATTCGGGAAGATGGCATCCGGCACATGAACATCAGGATGCTCCAACACGACAACATGCACTCCCGATTGTTCAAGCAATAGTTTCAACCCATCGAACTCATGCATGGCCAATTCGTGAACCTGCGATGAGTTATCGGAATTCTGAAAAGAATTACTGGATGCAGTTTGCAGATTAAACCCAAATCGGGCAGGTCGTACCATTAGTACAGCGGAAGCAGATGAAGTCATGTATCAAAAATAAATAGCTCCGAAACCCAATAAGGATTCCGGAGCTAAAGTTTTCCGCCCAGTTTTCAACTAGACTGCCAATTCCCTTTTACAGAGGTAAAAATCGATTTTTTCGTAGGAAGAATTACTTTCACGATCCTCCAGTTCTGTAATGGTTTTGGGAGGAGGAACAATTACTTTAGCACCCGGCTTCCAGTTCAACGGCATAGCTACCTTATGTTCATCACTGGTTTGAAGTGCTTTTAAAACACGAATGATCTCCTCCATATTCCGGCCAACATTCAATGAATAGTACATAACAAGCCGAATTTTACCTGCCGGATCTATAAAAAATACGGCGCGAACAGCAGCAGTCTCACTCTCACCAGGTTGTAACATTCCGTACAACTTAGACACTTTCATATCGATATCGGCAATCAAAGGAAATTTCATCATTACGCCCAGATTCTTTCTGACATTCTGAATCCAAGCAATATGAGAGTGGATACTATCGATACTCAAGCCCAACAATTTACAGTTCATAAAATTAAAACGCGGCTCTTCTTCAGCAAAGGCACTCAGTTCAGTAGTACATACCGGCGTAAAATCAGCGGGATGAGAAAAGAAAATAACCCATGAACCTTTATTATAATCCGAGAATTTCAATTTACCGGTTGAAGTCATCACTTCAAAGTCGGGAGCCATATCGCCAATACGCGGCATGGAAGCTGTTGAGATGGTGTTTTCCATTGATTTATT
>JBIIHN010000335.1:0-3103 GCA_044235745.1 Bacteroidia bacterium | reverse complement strand
TACAGATCACGACATATCGTGCATATGTAAAGATATCCGGTGAAAAAATTTTTTCTGGGTCGCGACCAACGGATATGACAAGGGCCGGTCACGACCGGCCCTTCCCAATGTATGCATGCAGTTCGGATATCAGTCTTCTCAACGAAGAATCTTCAGACTATCCAGTTCTTCCATTGAAATCGTAGGAGGCATGATCCCTTTTTCGATTTTATATTTCATCAGCATCCCGGCCTTTTCGGCGTCCGCTTTTGATGCAAAGCCTTTTAATCCGCTGATGGCAGGTATATGTGGCTGATGAATCATCGGTTTGCCGTCTGCGATCAGGTCGTAGCCAAAACCTCCGGTTCCATTGGCCTCTGTGTTTTCAAAAACCTGTACGGTGATTTCTCCGGCCGGTGCCTGCATAGACGCATTTCCCGAAGTGACGGAATCACCACCTGCTTCTTTTTGGATGGAAGCGAGCTCCTCTTCCGACGTTTTATCCTGACACGATGCGTCGTTTTCTCCCGGCTCTTTCTGAGCGCAACTTACCACCAGCATAACAACTGACGCGGCGATGAGCCATTTATACATTGGCCAATTCATTCTTCAGATAGTCTATCACACGGACTTCGGTGGCGTCAATGTTTTTGATTTCCGCAATGTACCAGCTTACCCAATCACCAAGATGCAGAAGATACAGCGACCGTTGCAATTGCGTTTCTCCCATGGCAGGCATTTCAATATAACGGGCTCCGTACTTCTTGACTACATCACTGGTAATTTCCATGCGCTTCTGTGTGCGGTAATAATCATCTTCACAACGGAACATCAACACCACCGCTTCCGGATGTTGTTCGGTCCAGCCAACCAGTTCGTTGTGGTTCATCTCCGGTAATACATGATGCCAGCATAACATTTTGCTGTTTTCGTTAATCTGCTGACGGAAACGCACCGCAACACCTTCATATCGGGCTTCGCAGTAAATAATGGGCAGTTTACCAATCAGTGATTCGGCGAGTGAAAAAGCTTCCTTTTTGATTTTTTCTTCCTGCTGATCGAGCAGTGAAATACAGGCAGATAAGTCGGCGCGGAATCCATCATTGATGAGTCCGTGGTATTGAAGAATATATGGCAGCTGGGTGAATGAGTACCCGAAGCAGGCCCGGGGAGGCATGCCACCCGGAATAGTGACCACATCCAGTCCTTTTTCTTTGGCGATAGCTCCGATCCTACCGCCACTGGTCACGCAGGTGATTTTCGCGCCTTTCGCCAGCGCTGCATCCAACGCCTGCAGCGTTTCTTCGGTGTTGCCGGAGTAAGAGGAAACAATGACCAGCGTATGCTGATCAACGAAGTTGGGCAGGAAATAATCTTTATTTACCAGCAAAGGAACTCCCATATGCTTTTCCATCACCTGCGCGACAATAGTTCCGCCGATTCCTGATCCTCCAAGGCCGGTAACCAACACATTACGAATTGGATGGGCTGAAGGGGTATGTACAGCTTTACTGCCGATTTCCATGGCCTCGCGCAGATGTTGCGTAAAGGCGGCAACTAAATCTTTCATTAACATATCACGAAGGATTTTATAATTTTGGATGAGACAAATATATACGAACTAGTCCCTATTGTGTTTCCATTCCTGCATGAATTTATACGCTACCGGCTATTAATGCTGGCGGGCGTGTTAATTTTTATCTCCGGCTGTACCAGCCGCGACGGCGATCTGAACTTATTCAGCATTGAAGACGATGAACAAATGGGCGCCCGTTATAATGAACAGATTCTTGGTGATCCCCGCTCCTGGCCTGTTTTGCCGGAAGCCGAGTACCCGGAAGTGTATTCCGGCTTACGCAAAATAGTAGATAAAATATTAAAGAGTGATGATCTGTTACACAGAGATGAATTTTCATGGAAGGTGCTGGTACTACAGGACGATACCATCCTGAATGCCTTCTGTACACCGGGAGGTTATATTTATGTCTATACCGGACTTATCAAATACCTCGATAGTGAAGATCAGCTGGCCGGTGTGCTTGGTCATGAAATTGCACATGCTGATTTACGACACAGTACAGAACAGATTACCAAAAATACCGGTATCAGCATCGTTCTTAAGTTGATCTTCGGAGATGGTTCGTTGGTAGGAGACATGGCCGGTGGTATGGCCAATCTGACCTTCAGCCGGGGTGATGAAACCGAAGCTGATCTCCAAAGTGTGAGATACCTGTACGATACCGATTATGATCCCAGAGGGGTTGCGCGCTTTTTTGAGAAGATGGAAGAGAAAGGAGAAACCCTTGGTCCTCTGGTTTTTTTAAGCACCCATCCGAATCCGGAAAACAGAGTGGAGCGGATCATGAAAGAATGGAAGTTGCTGGGCAGCAAGAAAGGGAAGACCTTTAAAGCCGAGTATCAGCAAATGAAAGAATATCTCCCCTGATCTGAAGATTTAGTTCATCTTAATTTTCCGCATACTACCCTTACACTTTTACCTTTTTCCAATCTCCTTTCCTGAACATCAGAAAACACATCAGTACTACTATGGCCTCGTCGAACGGTTGAGCGACGAAATGTCCTGCGACACAATAACCTTCGGAATCGGCCAACATCCATGTAGTAATGATGATCGAAATCTTATGAAGGTAGAAGAACCATTCCTATGCAGGATTCAGATGTCTAACAACGCCAACCGTTGCCTCATTAAATAAAATAAATTTGCAACACTTCAACGAAATGGAAACAATCGATGTTGTCCTGCTGACCGAATCGCGGTATATGCATACGGTACCGGGCGATCCTTATATTGAAAATATATTTCTGGAAGATAAAATTCTTTCCGATGCCATGCTGGCCTATGGCCTGCGTTCGTTAAGAGTCAGCTGGGATAATCCTGAGTTCAACTGGTCGGCTGCAGGGATCGTTCTATTCCGAACACCCTGGGATTATTTCTACCGCTATGCTGAATTTTCTCAATGGCTGCAGCGGACTGCCGGGTTGACAAAGCTGATGAACACACCGGAACTCATCCAATGGAACATCGATAAGCGTTATCTCCGCGATCTTGAGCAACAAGGAATTCGTATTCCTCCCACTCTATTTATTGACAAAGGCAATCAAC
>JBIIHN010000334.1:0-3105 GCA_044235745.1 Bacteroidia bacterium | reverse complement strand
GCGCGGCACCTGGTGCTTGCAGGGGTGAACAAAGAATGCATGGTACAACTATCGTACGCCATCGGCAAAAGTGCGCCGGTATCGGTGGCTGTGCGTTCACGCGACGGCGGCCTTATGAACCAAGCCAACCTGGGCAACGAGGACTTCTCACAGATCGTGCAGCAGTGCTTCGACCTGACGCCCACCGGCATCATCAATACCCTTCAGCTTAAAAGGCCGATTTACCGGGCCACAGCAACATTCGGACACCTGGGTCGTGCGGAGTTCCCCTGGGAGCAGACCAATGAGGCGCTGGTGCAACAGCTCAGAGATGCCATTCAGAAGCGCAACGAAGAGATAGAAAATAGAAAGAACGAAATTCTGGAGCGCAGGAAAGGCGAGTTCGCAGCTATGAGCAACGAGGAACTGGTGGAAGCCTTCAACAAGCGTGAAGGATCAGGCGTGTGGATTCCTCTTCGCATGCGCGCGATGCGGCTGTTGGTAGAAGAAATGCAGCGACGTTCGATCGACGTAAATGAGATCTGCCAATTCGATCAGGAAAGCGGACAACTGTCCACCATCGAACTGAAAAGCAACACACGCCTTGAAGGCAACAAGGTGGTGCAGGGGCGAAAAGAGTAAAAAAAAGCATGCGGGAGGCGGATGCATGGGGTGTCCGCCCTCCCCCCGTGCTCAACGAAGGGAAACCGGATTATCATCATTCCATTAGCAATTTCTTTTAACTCAATAAACTCCTACCATGCCACACAAACTGAAATCCTATCCTCAACCTGCCGAAACCTTCTATTTCCGCATCGAATCCGATGAAGGAGAACTCATCCTATTCGATACCGGAGAAATATGGTACGATTGCGACGACCTCAGTGATGAGGAAGTGATCGACCGGGCACTCAGCTACGGATATGAGGATGAAGAACTATTGGACGAAAACGGCCAACCGGATATTCCATTTCTCCGGGACCATTTGCGTGAACTTGAAGCGGAGGACTTGCCTATCCATGCATCACCGTACGGACGCGCCATGCAGTGGTTTGAAGAAAATACAACGAAGCAGGAACGAAAAGAATTGAAAATAGAGCTCATTGATGGCTATGCCCCCGGCCAGGACTGGAGTGCGGTTTACGTGAAAAACCTAGCATCTCTTGTTTGTCTGCAGGCATGGCTGGAGCTCAAAGGCATTCGGGTGAATTTCGAAGAAAAAAAACCCGCGACTGAGTTATCAGATAAACCAAAAGACGATATCAAAGCAGATGATTGATCTGGTAAAACAAATCAATCATCAAACAGCCATACCTGATACAAAATCACTGAAAGCGATGTATTCATTAAGCAACTTCCTATGAAAGCACATTATAAATACCTCCATTACATTCCTAAACCCATTTACCTGACTCACACAGCCTATGACCTGGTAGACGACGAGGAATTCTGCACCCGCGACGAGCGCATTCCCCTGCTCATGCTTACCCAGTTCGGGATCTTTCCCACAGCCGGCACATACGGCAAAAGAGATTATCGTCAACTGCAACAGTTAGCAGGGCAACTGGTGGGACTAATTGGTCGTGGATATCTCTCCAACCGTGAACGAAAAGGAATCAAGATGCTGTTGTTGACTTCAGCAATCGTTCAAAAAATCCGGAACAAAGAAATAGTACTTGACTTAAACCTATGGAAAAATGGAATCTGACAACCTAAAAACATTCTTTCTAAATATCAGTAAAATCGCACCTCCGGGCACCTCGGTCGGCTACTGCTCAGATTGCGACATGCATCCTCATGATTACCGAGATGCCTATCAAAAAGAATTGAGCCGGTTGAATGTTGCCGAGCTCATACTTATCTATCATCTTCACAAGAAAAAAGGGCCGTACTTCAATGTGTTCATCCAGGCACATTGGAGTGCCATAAACAGGGAAATGGCGAGGAGGGGCTTGGGGTATAAGCTTTGATCGACTGCTAAAAGGATTAAAAAAACAAGCGGATTATTACCAGAGCCGGAACGCAAGAAAAATGCTACCGAATGTTAATTTAATTGAGCTGCTGATTGCAGTCCGATTTAAGGGGAGGGTTACAGTAACGTTATTTCAATATCGATTACGTCTTCAAATTTTTTTAATGATTGTAATTCCTGATATTACATGAACTGAAGTGTACTAAGTCTTAAAATTCTTCAATTTCACATTCATCTAGGGTTCCTTCGAAACCTGTACCTCCATCATCATAGGTTACAACAACATCACTATCACAGCCACCATTGAAGTACCAATAGTCTTGAAAATTCTTTCCCTCATAGCTATAACCTTCACCTTCTTTTTCAAAAGGTTTTCCTGCTAATATTTTTTTATATTCTCTTTGTTCTAGTACTACTGATTTCCAATCATCAGGCCACAATACACTTATTCTTATTTTTTTCATCCTTTTATGTTTTGACTTTTATTTACTGTTGTCAATTTGATGACATGATGTAATTAGTTATTTTAATTAAATTATGATTAGTTCTGTTGGAAGTGCTGTACTTGGAGGCAAGGTGTCAATTGGATAATTGGTTTTCCTTATATTCTGTATAGCTGTTCATGCGTCACGTTTTCTAAAAGGCTGTTGGTTATGATATTTTTAATCCTGAATTGCATCTTGGTTTTTAGTCTAATTCAATATTGATTTCAGAATCCATGTTGTTAATATAATACTATATTTTGAAGTACGCATGACGGTTTAACTGAGGCTGTATTAGGCCTCTTGATGTTAACGGTTTCGGGCTTGGCGAAGGTGGCGATTTTCACCACAAATGTTGATGCGGAGAACCAAACTTTGATTAACCACAAATGTGTCTGCGGAGCACTGAACCGCCACTTTTGCCAAACCCGTGTTAAATGCAGTTCCAATCCTACTATTTTTGCTTTTCCAAAAGTATATGGATGTACTTCTGGAAATAAGTTCAACTATCAAGCTCACCGGAGGCAATATAGAGCAGCGGAATAGCTATCCGGGCAGCGTCTTCTGAGGCTTCACCCCTAAATGCCATGCTTTGCACTAAACTGATGCAACTCTTTTAGCAAATATTCTATTTCGGACTTCACATCCAAGGATATTTCACGCAGCCAGTAT
>JBIIHN010000333.1:0-3114 GCA_044235745.1 Bacteroidia bacterium | reverse complement strand
CGGATTCAATACTTCCATCAGTACACGGGTGTACGGATTGGTCCAGTTTCGAAAAGCGAAGGTGGCTGCAATCCGACATGTAATGACACCTTCCATCGGATTTAGCTGGCGTCCTGATTTTAGTGAAAGTAGTTATGGTTATTATAAGGATGTTCAGATTGATTCAACCGGACGTACCGCTCGCTATTCGATATTCGAAACAGGGATTTTTGGTGGTCCCGGAGCAGGGAAATCGACCTTGCTGAATTTCTCACTCGATAACAATTTTGAAATGAAGATCCGTCAGAAAAATGATACGGCGGAGGTGATGAAAAAAGTGAAATTGCTGGAAAGTCTTGCACTCAATGGCAGCTACAATTTTGCCGCCGATTCGCTCCGGCTGTCAACGATTGGAGTGAATGGTCGTGCCACGATACTTGATCGTATCTCCCTAAATCTGGTGGGGACTTTTGATCCATATGCCGTTACTGAAAATGGAACCCGTATTAATACCTTTGAACTGGATCAGAGCGGAAAACTTGCAAGATTTACGAGTGGAAACTTCAGTGTTAACTTTAATATCACAAAACGAAAAAAAGAGTACAAATCCGAAAAAGGGACTGAGTCAGAACTGGAGGAGGTAAACCGGAACCAGGATAATTATCTTGACTTTAATGTGCCATTCACATTGGCAGTGGGATACAATATTTTCTATGTAAATAACATAGGTGCGCCGGATCAAACCTCCCAGACATTAAACTTTAATGGAGATATTCAACTGACTCCATCGTGGAAAGTCAGCTATAATTCAGGATATGATTTTACACAAAAAGACTTATCCTATACTTCGCTCGGTATCAACCGAGATTTGCATTGCTGGGAAATGAGTCTGAACTGGGTACCGTTTGGTTTTCAGCAAAACTTCTTTTTCCAGATAAATGTGAAATCATCCTTACTACAGGACTTGAAACTCACCCGGAAAAACGACCGCTTCGATAACAGGTAGTGGATTAATGCAGGTCAAAAGTTCTGACCAGATCACGTTGAACTCCACTGCTATGACAAGAGATGCAGCCATTGCCCTTTTTTGCGGCACTGAAAACCACGTCTCCTCCTTGTTTATACTCACCCCAGATCCAACCCGAACCTGAGTTTTTGTTACCAGGACTTTTCTTCATTACCGCATATAAATTGAGTCCGCCGGAAGCACTGGAATAACTTTCTTTTACAATTACCGATCCCTCTGGAAAAGAACCACCAACAGGTAGTTTTCCGGTAGAGTCCAGTGCAGCTGCAGCAATGCTGTTGAACCGAACCTTAATAAAACCATGAGCTCCACCCAGGCCTTCTACTATTTGTTGAGTTCCAGCGTAGTAGGTATATCCGGATTTGCCAATTTCGCAATACAGGTCTTTGTTGTCTTCTTTTTCCTCTTCGTCGTCTTTTTTACAAGATGTTAAGGTGGATGCCGCAGCTAAAGTCAACGCACAGATGTATAAATACTTGTTCATTTTGTTCTTGTTGATTTAGGACATTAGTACGAATATAGGATAAAATTATTGTTTTGAAGCCGGAGAGAATCACTTTTAAGGAATCATGATCTGTAAATGTCGAGATAAATGCCTCTTTTTAACTACCTTCGCAGAGTAGAAAAGCCATGTTTGAAAATTTATCGGATAAGCTCGACAGAGCGTTTAAAGTCCTGAAAGGTCAGGGTAAAATCAGTGAAATAAATGTCGCCGAGACCTTAAAAGAGGTCAGAAAGGCATTGTTGGATGCCGACGTAAACTACAAAGTAGCGAAGCAGTTTACGGATACCGTGAAGGAAAAAGCACTGGGCAGGGATGTATTGATCAGCGTTTCACCGGGTCAGTTGATGGTGAAAATTGTGCATGAAGAACTGACCTCCTTAATGGGTGGAGAAGCAATTGACATCAATCTAAAAGCGAATCCGAGCATAATCCTGATGTCCGGACTGCAGGGTTCAGGTAAAACGACACTCAGTGGCAAACTCGCTAACTTCCTGAAGGCAAAACGCAGCCGTCAGGTCCTGCTGGTCGCCTGCGACGTTTATCGTCCGGCTGCAATAGATCAATTGCATGTATTGGGCGAACAGATTAATGTTCCGGTGTACTCTGAGCGGGAAAATAAGAATCCGGTACAGATTGCTAAAAATGCCATTGAATTTGCCAAGAATAACAATCTGAATACCATCATCATTGATACCGCCGGACGTTTAGCGGTAGATGAGGAAATGATGGATGAAATTGCACGTCTGAAAGAATTTTTACAGCCGCAGGAGACCTTGTTTGTGGTGGATTCAATGACAGGGCAAGACGCAGTCAACACAGCAAAGGCCTTTAATGAACGGATCAATTTTGATGGTGTTGTCCTCACGAAACTGGATGGTGATACACGTGGTGGTGCGGCTTTATCGATCAAGTCAGTCGTTAACAAACCCATCAAATTTGTGGGTACCGGAGAGAAAATGGAAGCGTTGGATGTTTTTTATCCATCCCGTATGGCTGACAGGATTCTGGGAATGGGAGACATTGTATCGCTGGTTGAGCGGGCCCAGGAACAATTCGATGCCAAGGAAGCTGCTGAACTTCAGAAAAAGATTGCCAAAAATCAGTTTAATCTGAATGATTTTCTGAATCAGCTCCAGCAAATCAAGAAGATGGGAAATATCAAGGATCTCATGGGTATGATTCCTGGAATGGGAAAAGCCATGAAAGACATTGATATTGACAATGACTCCTTCAAACATATCGAAGCGATTATTCAATCAATGACGACTGAAGAACGAGAACGGCCGGAAATTCTGAATGGTTCACGAAGAAAAAGAATTGCCACCGGATCCGGTACTTCCATTCAAGAGGTGAACAGGCTGCTCAAGCAATTTGAGGATATGCGTAAAATGATGAAAATGTTTACCAGCGGTAATGCACAGCGTTTAATGCGGAACATGCCTGCAAGAAGAAATTAAAGGAGAAAGTAAGGTCGTGGAACTCATTGATGGAAAATATACCGCTCAACAGATTAAAGTTGAGATTAAGGCGGAAGTGGAAGCGATGGTGGCGTCAGGCCGTCGTGCCCCGCATCTGGTCGCAGTGCTGGTTGGTGAAGATGGTG
>JBIIHN010000332.1:0-3118 GCA_044235745.1 Bacteroidia bacterium | reverse complement strand
TGCTATTGAAGCAAGCGGCCAACTTTCCTCCACAATTACAAGGCGATTCGTTTTTTTAACAGAATGAACGATGGTGTCGTAATCAATCGGACGAACAGAGCGCAAATCGATCACTTCCGCGTTGATTTGCTCAGCCGCCAGTTCTTCAGCAGCCTTTAACGCTACTTTCATCATTTTTCCAAAAGAAACGATGGTTACATCGGTCCCCTCCTTTTTGATATCAGCTATACCTATCGGCATTACGTACTCACCTTCCGGGACAAGACCTTTATCTCCATACATCTGCTCTGATTCCATGAAAATCACCGGATCGTTATCCCGAATCGCTGCTTTAAGAAGTCCTTTCGCATCAGCCGGATTTGAAGGCACCACCACTTTAAGTCCCGGACAGTTGGCATACCAATTCTCAAAAGCCTGACTATGCTGCGAGCTTAGCATCCCTGCCGAAGCGGTAGGTCCACGAAAAACGATGGGCACATTGAAATGACCACCACTCATACTCATCATTTTTGCTGCTGAATTTATCACCTGATCGATCGCCACCAGGGAAAAATTGAACGTCATAAATTCGACGATCGGCCTCAAACCATTCATAGCTGCACCTACTGCTATACCGGCAAAACCCAGCTCTGCAATCGGAGTATCAATCACACGCTTCTCACCAAACTCATCCAACATGCCCTGGCTGACCTTATACGCTCCATTATATAGAGCCACCTCCTCTCCCATTAAAAAGACTTTATCGTCGCGGCGCATCTCTTCTGACATCGCCTCCCGAAGGGCTTCCCTGAACTGAATTTCTCTCATGATTGAATATTTGACAAGCAAAAATAAACGAATGAGCCATTCAAGAGTTTAACCTATGTGCTACTTTTTGCGCACAGACATTAAATATCCTCGCTGCCTTTTAATCATCATCCATCTCTTCCAGCAACCCGTTAAGCTCACTGAAAGCATGCCGATTTTGTTGAAAGTGAGCCAGTTCTGCCCCAACTTGAGCAACATTTACAGCCTCCTTCATCCTACCGGATTTTTGCAAAAGCATGGCTAGCTGAAAATAAAGCGGAAGATAATCCGGTTTTAGTTGACGTAAAGAAACCAACTCCTCAATCGCCTTACCAACAAATTGAATATCAGATGCATACTCTAAAGCCAAGGCATAACGACAAAAAGGATCAAAAGGCTCCAATTTTATCATTTCCAATAATTGTTCAACACGGGCCATATTCATGTTGCAAAAGTACAAGTGAAAAACAAAAACCTTCCACGAAACATTATTAGATTGCAAGTAATCCTGTAAAAACGTCCGCTAAAATCGTGTCAAATGATTAGGTTTGCACTCTCAAATAATCAGCAAAAACGCTGATCAGTTTACAACTATTAAAACGTTACTACGTAAACACGCATAACAAACAGAAAACCACCAAAATTGGCCATGAAAATATTGGTTTGCATCAGCAACGTTCCCGACACCACTACCAAAATCACCTTCAGCGATGATAAAAAATCATTTAATGCTGCCGGTGTTCAGTTCATCATTAATCCCTATGATGAAATTGCACTCACCCGTGCATTAGAACTAACTGAAACTGCCGGAGGGTCCGTTACGGTAATTACTGTTGGAGATGCCTCTACTGAACCTACCATACGCAAAGCCCTGGCGATAGGAGCTACCGATGCCATTCGCGTGAATGCGCTGCCCAGAGATGCTTATTTCGTAGCAAAGCAGATCGCCTCCTATGCCGCTGATAAGGGCTTTGACTTGATACTTACCGGCCGGGAATCGATTGACTACAATGGTGCACAGGTGGCATCTATGGTTGGAGAAATGTTGGACATCCCCACGATTTCTATTGTTAAATCCCTCCAGGTTGACGGAAACAATGCCACTTTAGAGCGTGAAATTGAGGGAGGCAAAGAAGTGATTACCTGTCCGCTGCCATTAGTTGCCAGTGCGTCAGAGGGTATGGCAGAACCCAGGATTCCCAATATGCGCGGAATCATGAGCGCACGTACCAAGCCTCTTCAAGTAGCGGAGCCGGTTGATGTACCCTTGCTGCAGCAGGTAATGCAATACGAGAAACCGGCTGCCCGCAGTCAGGTAAAACTGGTGCAGTCCGAAGAAGTTCAAAAGCTTGTAGAAATGCTTCATGGTGAAGCGAAAGTTATTTAATCCATCTATAAAATATACAGACCAATGTCCGTTCTACTATACGCCGAAAACACCGCAGGGAAATTCAAAAAATCAGCGTTTGAAGCCTGTTCATATGCATTTGCCGTAGCCAATCAGTTAAATACTGATCTGATAGCAGTTTCTATTGGCGACGTTACACAAGATGAGCTTGAAAAGCTGGGTAAATATGGTGCCAAAAAGGTTTTAAACGTATCTGGTGAGCAGTTAAAATCATTCGTGAATCAGGCATATGCCAGTATCATTTCAGAAGCTGCAAGGAGTGCCGGAGCCAATACCGTCATTCTCTCGGCATCCTTTTCAGGTAAAAGTCTCGCACCAAGAATTGCAGTTAAGTTGAATGCAGGTTATGTGGATGGAGTCATTTCTCTTCCTTCTACAGACGGAAGTTTTACGGTTAGAAAAGGTGCATTTTCCGGAAAAGCATTTGCGGATGTAACGCTCAGCAGCGAAAACAAAGTTTTGGCCCTAGTACCCAATTCATATCAGGTTGTGGAGCAAACGGCATCGGCCATTGTTGAGCCTTTTACTCCGGCAATAAAAGAAACTGATTTCAGAACGATGGTGAAGGAAATTGTCCGTGCGGCAGATAAAGTTTCTTTGCCGGAAGCTGAAATCGTTGTTTCCGGTGGACGCGGTCTTAAGGGACCTGAGCATTGGGGTATGGTTGAAGAACTTGCTTCTTTGCTGGGAGCGGCAACTGCCTGTTCAAAACCGGTGAGTGATGCGCATTGGCGACCACATAGTGAACACGTAGGACAAACAGGTATTGCCGTTAGTCCTAATCTTTATATTGCTATAGGAATCAGTGGAGCGATTCAGCATCTGGCAGGAGTGAGTTCGTCCAAAACAATTGTTGTTATAAACAAAGATCCGGAAGCACCTTTTTTCAAAGCTGCAGATTATGGCATCGTTGGAGATGCTTTC
>JBIIHN010000331.1:0-3132 GCA_044235745.1 Bacteroidia bacterium | reverse complement strand
TCCTTTCGCTTTTAACTCCAGCGCGAGGTCAATCGCTTTGTCGAGATCGGTTTCTATGTAATCAAGGTAGCGGGTCTCCACACGCTTTTGCGCTCTCCATTCTTCTACTTCTGCAGCTAAACAAACGCCGTCTGCCATGGTGATCGCCAGAGGCTGTGCTCCACCCATACCGCCGAGACCGGCTGTGACACAGAGTTTGCCTTTGAGAGAGCCGCCAAAATGTTTTTCAGCTACGGCATTGAACGTTTCGTAGGTGCCTTGTACGATGCCCTGCGAGCCGATGTAAATCCAGCTTCCTGCTGTCATCTGCCCGTACATCATCAGTCCTTTTTTCTCGAGCTCATCAAATACTTCCCAGGTGGCCCATTTGGGGACCAGTTGTGAATTGCTGAGGATTACCCGTGGCGCGTCTTTGTGAGATGGTAAGATGGCCACCGGTTTTCCGGATTGAATCAACAACGTCTCATCGTCATTCAGGTCCTTCAGCGCTTTCACGATCAGGTGGAATGCTTCAACATTTCTCGCTGCCTTTCCGCGTCCGCCGTAAACGATTAAATCTTCCGGTCGCTCCGCTACATCCGGATCGAGGTTGTTGTGCAGCATTCGAAGGGCTGCTTCCTGTACCCATCCTTTGCAGGAAAGAGTAGTGCCGGTTGGAGTTTTGGTTTTGGAGAGGTCGAGTTTGAGTGCTGATGCCTGCATGGGATAATATTCGTTCGTGCAAAATTAGCGATTGAGCCGTGTTTCTGCAAGACGGTTCGGTCGTCGGGGAAACAGGGCAAGTGTTTTAAGATCAGGTGTTTTTGCCGGAGGGAGGTTCGTTGCGTTGTTGCTGCTGCAATTCGCGCTCTTTTTTCCAGGGGCAATGTTTGCAGCCACTCTGGCAGCAATAGCCCCGCTTGAGATGGTAGGCTTCCGTGAAAATGATGAAGCCTTCCGGACTCAGGTAATAATCTTCTTTTTCAAATTTATCGGTGAAGGCCATGGTTGATGTTGTTGAAATTCCTGTGGAATCTGAACATGCAGGCAAAGATAGATACACAATCCATCCGTTTACTTTTGCGTTATCGGATAACATATCAACTATGAAAAAGTTTAGCGTACACTTCATCTCTCTCTTACTGAGCATCTCTGTGTTGCTCCAGTCCGGTTGCTTCGGCTCTTTCGGACTTACCCAAAAGGTTTATCAGTGGAATAGTTCTGTTGAGGATAAAACGGTCAGGTCTATCTTGTTCTTCGTGCTTTGTGTCATTCCTGTCTATCCGGTGGCGGCCTTCGCCGATTGGATTATCTTCAATGTGATTGAATACTGGGAGGGCACCAATCCGTTGGTGCTTCAGCCGGGAGAGGTGGAAGAGCAACGGGTGACGATTCGCGGTCGTCAGATGCGTATGGAAGCCACCACCTGTACCATGAAAGTGTTTGAACAGAAGAAAAAAGGGGAGGTGTTACTGGCGGTTTTTCACTACGACCGGTCGTCGCATACCTGGCATTTGCAGAAAGACGGAAAACAAACTCCGTTGGTACAGTTCGGTAAAAGTGCCGATGGTAGTGTGCAGGCGTTTGCCATTCGTCCGGATGGGGAGAAAGTGGTGATGGAGTTAAAAGGGATGCCTGTCGCATGGTCCACCCTGCTGAAGGCAGAGCAACCGGATTTTGTGGCGGTGCGATGAGCAGTGTTTTTTCTGTTGAGCCGATTGTCAGATCATATCCGGTTAAGTTCAGGGGCAGGGCGTTCACCGTTCTTTGTTTTGAAGAGTCGGTGATGTTTACCGGAGGCAATAAATGGTATAAGCTTCAGGAAAACATTCGCCGGTTTAAGGCCGGGAGTTATTCCGGAATTATCAGTTTTGGAGGGGATCATTCCAATCACATTGCCGCTCTGGCCGCAGCAGGTGCGATGGAGAAAATTCCGGTAACCGGTATCATCCGTGGCGAACGGGCTTCTGCGGATACGCTAACCCTTCGGCGGGCGGAGCAGCAGGGGATGAAACTGGAGTTTGTAAGCCGTAGCCTATATCGGCAATTGCGCGTCCCTGACTTTGCGCTCCGATGGTTTTCAGACCGTGGTAACGTGTATATTATTCCCGAAGGAGGATCCAACGAAGCCGGTGTTAATGGCTGTAAACAGATGGCCTCGTATATCCCGGAGTCTGCCACCGATGTATGGCTGGCAGTAGGTACGGGTGCTACGCTGTCCGGGATCCGACAGGGGCTGCGAAATTCCTGTCGCTTGCATGGCGTTAAAGTGGTGGAGGCGCAGCAAGAGATAGTGATCAATTCGTTGGTGCCTGATGCATCCGGTTGGAAATTGTACGATGCATTTACCTTCGGTGGTTATGCCCGGCAATCGGATCTGCTCGATGCTTTTGTAGAGGACTGGAACCGGGAAACCGGTATTAAAATTGAACCGGTGTATACAGGCCGGGTTTTTTATGCGGCGATGCACTGTTATCCTTCCGCCGGAATGCCGGAGCCTCCGGTGCTGATGCATACCGGGGGATTGCAGTATTGCTCCGATTAACAGAACACTGTTGATAGTGCGGCAGGAAGGCAATGGAATACGGCAGTTCACCGTTGTAGCTTTGCAGATTGTAAATCTCTCGTCTCATGAATCGTCAAATACTGCTGCTCCTGCTTCTCCTTAACACGGTTGTTCTTGCTCAGCCTCACGTTAAAAGAGATACCGGTCGTGTTACTCCGGAAATGTACATCGAACTGTTCAAGGACGCCGCTGTTGCCGACATGCTGAAAATGGGAGTGCCGGCCAGCATTACGCTTGCGCAGGGGATGTATGAATCCGATTACGGGAACAGTCCGCTGGCGAAATCCGCCAATAATCACTTTGGCATTAAATGCCATAAAGACTGGAACGGCGATACCTACCATCAGGATGATGATGCCCCCAATGAGTGTTTCCGGAGATACGAACACGTGATGGAGTCGTATGATGATCATTCCAATTTTCTGCGTAACCGTGAGCGCTATCATTTTCTCTTTAACCTGGACATTACCGATTACAAGGGATGGGCGCATGGACTCAAAAAAGCCGGTTATGCCACCAATCCGGCCTATGCATCGCGGCTGATCGACATCATCGAGCGTTATAAATTATACGAACACGATGCGCAG
>JBIIHN010000330.1:0-3133 GCA_044235745.1 Bacteroidia bacterium | reverse complement strand
ATTGGAAAACAATATTTTGTGTTTCGGGAGATAGAGGTCCTAAATTGATGGAAATCCTTACAAATGAAAGTGTATCCCTTGATTTGCTTAATTAATTAACAATCAATGATTAAATTCTTATTATGCTAAGGAACCAATTGCGTCGATTTGCGTATGAATGTCATATGGATCAAAATGTTCTCTTTCAGTCTTTATTTAGGCTGTCGACCAGGATACACTGGATGGTATTTTTATTTGTGCTGATGGCTCCTTCTTTGTCCTTTGGGCAAACACCTGTTGCATCTTTTTCAGTGGTCAATACAACCGGATGTGTACCTTTTAGTATCCAGTTTACGAATACATCTCAAAATGCATCTACTTATTTCTGGAGTTTTGGTAATGGAAACTCTTCGAGTCTGGTAAATCCGGTGAACGTCTTTGCTACGCCGGGTAATTATAATGTAACCTTGACTGCAACATCGGCAAGTGGTCAATCAAACCAATATTCGTTACCAATTACTGTTTTACCGAAACCATCTGCTGATTTTTCAGTGAATCCTGGTTCCGGTTGTCAGAATGTGCAGGTTTTTTCATTCACGAATCTTTCTCAGAATTATGATTCATGTACATGGGATTTTGGTGATGGTACCACAAGCAGTCAATTGAATCCTGCTCATATCTATACAATTCCCGGAACATTTAATGTGACATTGGTTGCATATAATAAAGCACTTGGCTGCAGTGATGTCAGGGTTAAAAATTCCATCATTACAGTTCTTCCAGCTCCTCAGGGAATAATTACTGTTAGTGACACTGTGACGTGTGATCTTCAGACCAATTTTCAGTATTCTGCTAACTTGAATAATGCAGTGAACTGGAGCTGGCATTTCGGAGATGGCACTACGTCTGCTTCACTTAATCCTACACATCAATATGCTGACACCGGTTATTATTATCCAACGTTGGTTTTGACCAGTTCAAATGGATGCATAGATACCATCGAAACTTCAAAACGGATCCACATTCAATTTAATCCGCTTCCGGTTGTAACTTTAAATACTGACTCCGGCTGCATGCCTTTATTGGTATCCTGCCAGACTCCATATATATCTAATACCTTATATAGTTGGGACCTCGGTGATAGCACTGTCAAAACCGGTTCCATGGTTTTTCATAATTATATGGATAGTGGGTTGTATGATATGACGTTAAATGTGAAGTATGCCAATGGCTGCGAACAGAGTGTTAATGCGGGTCAGATAAATGTTATTCCTCGTCCGGATTTTGTTTTTTGGTTTACGAACCATACAGGATGTGCACCATTAACCATTCAAGGCGTTAATAATCCGGCCGGGACTTATTCATGGCTATGGGATTTTGGTGATGGAAGTAGTTCGACATTGCAGGCGCCATCACATACTTATACGGCCCAGGGGGTGTACACCGTCACTGTTACAGCGACCCATCCCAATGGCTGTACCTATTCCTATGCGCAGGGACTAAAAGCAAAGGTGTTTTCACCAAATGCATCGTTTGCCACTGATGTGACGACAGGTTGTCCCCCGCTTCAGGTCAATTTTACAAATACATCTTCGTCTGCAACCACTTATACATGGCATTTTGGAGATGGTTCATCATCTAATACCACGCACCCTACCCATACCTATACCGCGTCTGGAAATTACAATGTTATGCTGATTGCTCAGGATGCAGGAGGTTGCGTGGATACATTGATTATTCCTAATAAGATTGTGGTATCTCCTCCGGTGGTGAATTATCAGACCCCGCCACCAATTGTGGGTTGTGCACCTTATCCGGTTAACTTTTCTGATGCTTCCGGTGCTATTTCTTTTTTATGGGATTTCGGTGACGGTAATACTTCTACTTTATCAAATCCGTTTCATACTTACACTGAACCAGGTACCTATGTTGTTTCCTTGACAACCTGGATGCCGAATGGTGGATGTGAGCAACATATTTCAAATTTTCAAACCTTTATTATTGATGGTGCAGATCCTGGTTTTACTTACACCGTATCTCCTTGCCCACCATATGAAGTTACTTTCACGGATACATCACTGAATGCTGTAGGTTGGCAATGGAGTTTTGGCGATGGTGGTCAGTCAACTATTCAAAATCCGATCCATACCTATCCCGGTCCGGGTACATATAATGTTACTTTAGTCATAACTACCCCGGGAGGTTGTACTACCACCCTTCAGGCAAATAATAGTGTCGCTATAACCGGCTTGGGCGCCAATGCATCAGCAGTAACGAATGATTCGGTGCCACCTTTGAATGTACAGTTTTTTGCCAACTCCAGTAATGCGACTTGGTGGATTTGGAGTTTTGGTGATGGCGATTCCTCGACCTTGGAAAATCCGGTTCATATTTATAATTCTAACGGTCCCTTTAATATCTCACTTACAGTTGGTAATGATAGTTGCCAATACACCTATAATTACCCGCCAATGACGTTCGGAGCGTCTTTCGGTGGCGGTGGGCTGGGTGGTGGCGGGGTGATTACTTTTCCGCGTGTCTATCACTGTGCCCCCTATACAGTGAATTTTTCAAGTCCCGATCCGAATGGATCTAATCATGTTTGGATATTTGGTGATGGAGATACCTCTTTTCTTCCCAATCCTCAGCATAGCTACATGGATAGCGGAGCGTTTGTGCCGGTGCTCTATGTGACGAATGTCTTCGGAGTAGTTGATACTTTTGTTTTTGCTGATACATTCTATGTGGTTAAACCGGTAACAGATTTTGCTGTTTCGGCTATAAATCTTTGTGCTGGTGTAGATGTTTCAGTCAGTATTAATCGGGTGGCAAGTTCATATCTGTGGAATTTTGGTAATAGTATAACTTCAACACAACCTGCAGCTTCATATTTGTATCCCAATATTAACAGCAGTTACATGATTAGTCTGAATGTGACAGATACTTTTAATTGTTCCTCATTCGTTGCGAAGTCTTTTGCAGTGAATGCAACAAGCCCTTTGTCTGCCAGTAAGCGGCGTGGTTGTGCCGATGATTCACTTTCCTTTTCGGCAGGTAATGTAAATTACGCCGCATACCTATGGGATTTCGGCGATGGGAATACCTCTTCGCTGAAAGATCCTAATCATGCTTATGCTGATAGCGGAAGTTATCT
>JBIIHN010000329.1:0-3141 GCA_044235745.1 Bacteroidia bacterium | reverse complement strand
GAATAACTGTCCCGAAACATTGTAACGCAAACGAATTTCGGTTCCTGCTACATCAAAGGTGCGGTTTCTGTTTCCGGTGCTGTTCCGCATGTAAATCGCCCCTCCGCTGATACTTTCATCACCCCATATTTGTCCTGAATAATCTGAGGGAGGAGGTAGTAAATTGCCCGCCGTATCCAGAACGTTGTAGGTAAAATCCTGCCGGCACCAATTTCGCTGAGTGGTATAAGCAAAAACCAGGGCTTCTAAACGGAGTTGATCGGTAATAACATGGTTATAGGTGAGAGATGCAGAGTACCGCCGGACATGAAATTGATCTTCCGGTGCCAGACGAACAAAATCATTCCCTCCGGCATCATACATGGCTTGTGTTATACCAATATAATTGGCATTCGACTGTTCATCGTATACGCCAAGCTTCAGGCTAAGCACCTGTCTCGCACTCAGCATCCAGCGCAGTTTTACATTCACATCATTTAACCGAAGCCGGAGCATCCCAAAATCATCGGTTTGTTTACGCAGATAGTTAAAGAGCACACCGGTATTTCCTTTTGTTGTACCCACACTTACCAGCGCTGATGCGTAACCTCCTTCACCCGCTGTCAGCTGAACTGATCCGGCTGTTGAAGCCGGTGGATCAGCGGTACGGTAATTCAACACACCGCCAATGGTTCGCGGCCCATATTGAATGGATGAACTTCCTTTCAGCATTTCAACCTGCTGCATACGATCAATAGATGGTGAATAATACATCTCCGACTCACCATAAGGGCTTAGTGAAACCGGTACGCCATCTTCTAAAATCATAATATAGCGGCTGCGATCAGGATCCAGTCCACGAATTCCAATGTTCGGACGTAATGACAAGCCTTCTTCATCAACTGCATTCAGCCCAGGGATTTTACGGATTATTTCATTGCTGTGTATTGGCTGCACTAATTTGAATTGCCGTGGAGTAATAAGAGTAGCTGCTCCCGGAAGGTTTTTCATGGCCTGTTCTCTCGAATCAAAAATCTGTATTTGAGGGTACTCGAAATGTCCGGTTTGCAGTATTATCGTTACAGAAATCTTCGATTGTGCTGTCAGTTCTATCAATGAATCCCAGGGCTGGCACCCCAGACAACTTATACTCAAAGTGAATTTACCAGCGGTGTCACCGCTAAGATTAAAAGTGCCCTCCAAATCAGTCAATGTTTGCAATCCGGAACCCTTTAAGGTGACCAGAGCACCATTCACCGGAATCTTCTTTTCGTCAGTTACCGTTCCTGTCACTTCCCAAGCCATGACGGTGTTTAATTTTAATACCGTAAACAGAAACAGCAACCCTCTAATTTTCAGTAATTTATTCATGATAATAACCACAATTATTATTTAGAAGCATTCTAAACAACGGGGCAAAAATACAAGAAAGCGCAAATTCAACCATCATTATTTAGATTAATTCTAAATGATCTTTAGTTGAACGAACTTATGAATTGATTTTCATGAATATAGGATTCAAACAAAAGCAACAACACCCTAATACCTGCACAAGAAATAACTCCCGGAGAAGGTTAAAAATAACTATGCCGGTGATTCTGAGCCAAGAAAGAAGTTATATGCGTTGGGCAATCCGACACCTGAATCCTGTAGCCGTCGCGCCATCAGAAAATCAGTTCATTGTTGGATAAGCAACCCGTACGTGGTAAATACTGGTCAGCATCCGTTTGAAGATTTTTTTGATTGAGGAAATTTCACGGTATGTGATATCGCAATTCTCGAACTGCCCGCTTTCTATCTGATGACTAATAATTTTCTCGACCAACCTGTCTATCGAATCCTGATCATGCGCAGGAAGACTTCGGGCTGCGGCTTCCACAGAATCGGCCATCATCAGTACCGCGGTTTCCTTGCTGAATGGCCGTGGTCCGGGGTATCTGAAATCGTCTTCATTCGGAATCTGATCCGGAAAACTCTTCACAAAATTATTGTAGAAGTATTGCACCATCATCGTTCCATGATGAGTACGGATAAAGTCAATTACCACATCGGGCAATTTAAACTTCTTCGCTTTTTCTATTCCCCGAATGACATGGCTGATAATTACAGAAGCACTTTCGTCAAACGATAACTCATCATGCGGATTAACCTGAGTACTTTGATTTTCGATAAAATACATTGGAATATCCATTTTACCGATATCGTGGTACAAAGCCCCTACCCTTACAAGCAGTGAATTACCTCCGATTTTATAAATGGCCGCTTCTGCAAGATTTGCCACCTGCAATGAATGCTGAAAAGTGCCCGGAGCTTTCAGTGACAATTCCCGTAATAATTCAGCATTGAAATCTGTTAATTCCATGAGCGTAAAGTCGCTGGTTACCCTGAAGGTTTTTTCAATAAAAAAGATCAATGGATAACTCAATAGGGTCAACAAGCAATTGACGACAATCCACACAAGATTTGCTGTTATAACTTTCGAATAATCGCCTTCATTTAAAAGCGATAGTCCTGAATACGAAACGACATACGCAATAAAAATCAAACTAACGGCAATGAACAATTGCGATCTCTTACGCATGTTTACTATGCTGAAGATAGCAACCATCCCGGCAATGATCTGCATGTACACAAAATCAAATCCACCCGGAGCTACTGTACCCAGAATGAGCATTGTGAGCACATGTGTAAACAAGGCGGTTCGCGTATCAAAAAAAGCTCTTGTCACCAATGGAAGAATGCATAACGGAACCATCAGCATATTTACCCGGTTACTCGCCAGCAAAACAGTATAGACCACAGCGGTAAGAACGATCAATAGAAACAACAAGGTGATTTTGCGGCTATCATGCAAAATATCTTCTCTCAACAACCATAAAAACGTAAGCAGCACTGATACAGCGGCAATCACCAGCAGCAAATAACCCAGATACAACCAGGGCAGCGCATGTTCCATCAACTCCTCGCCCTTGAAAGCACGGCGCAGAGATTCAAGCTGTTTATATTCTATCACACCAACAGTTTGCCCACGCCGGATTATAATCGTCCCCTCCTGAACTTCTCCGCGTAAAGGATTCACCCGGGCCAATAATTCCTGCTGGTATGCCTTCGTAAGTTCGCGGTCAAAGATCAGATCCGGTTGCAAACTCGAAACAACTTGTG
>JBIIHN010000024.1:0-10370 GCA_044235745.1 Bacteroidia bacterium | reverse complement strand
TTCTTTATTTTAAAGGGAGACACCAATCCATATTTTCCTCTGATATAATTACAAAGATCATAAGAAGCGACAGGTGAACCGGTTTGATACGCTGCATAACACAAGGTTTTTGAAAATCGCTGATCAGCCATTCGTGAAAAAGAATCAGGAACTGCAAGCGACTCCAGCGTGAAATAAAAAACGGGTAAATGATAACCCAGATTTTTAAACACAGCTTCTTTTTGTAATTGCTGCTTTGCCACATCTGCCCTGACCTTTTTATTTTCTCCAGACTGGGAAAGCAAAAGTTCTCCAGGCAACATTCTGCTCATAAAAAAAACTAATATAAACAGGATGAAAAGTCCTGTAGCAAATGACAGCACTTTATACTTCAATTCTGAAGTCTTCATCATTATGGTGCAACATCGGATTTCACACCTGCACCACTTACCTGCACCAGATTGTAAAGAATACCCGGTCGTTCTGCATACAACTCACTTCTTTCAAAACGTCGGTGAACAGCGGTTCGCCTTACAAGTCCATATAAAAAGATATATGGTTGTTGATCTGCTATTAAATATTGCATTTGTCGTTCCAGAGAATCTCTGATTGAATCATCCATCGTTGTGGATATTTTCTGAATGAGGTTTTCTGTTTCAACTGTACCGAAACCCGTAAAATTCAGCCCGTTGTTTTTCCAATTCTCTATAGACCAAAGCTGAGCATAATCTTCGGGCAGTGCTGTTGAATTCCACGATCCCATAATCATATCAAAATCATGCCCTGTCCCCTTTGTCATCCATTCACCGGGATCTACTCCATTTAAAACAACATTCACTCCTGCTCGCTTCATCGCCTCTGAAATCATCATCCCCATCTCTTTCCACTCAGGAATCACCGACATATATAATAGTTCAATCTCCAACTTATGAGATTTACCATTTACTATTTTGGTTCTCACTCCATCAGCATTCCTTTCTTTCCATCCTGCGGAATCAAGGTATCGATTCGCCTGATCAACATCAAATGGAATCAAGGCGAGTTTATCATGATAGCTTGATTTCATTCTTGCAACCGGACCAACTACCCGTTTCGTCGCGCCTTTATTAATAATCCTATTGATATCGTCAACCGGGGTAAGATACGCAAGAGCTTTTCTCACCATTCTCTCTGATAAACAATAAGCCCGATCATTCTCATCTGGACGCATGTTTAAACCTACAAATGTGTAACCGTATACCTCAACGAAATTACCATGATAATTTCTGTTGAAGATGGAGTCCTGTTTTAACTTCAAAAGGGTTCTGATTGGCATCGACATCGCAATATCAAAATTCTGCTTGAGTAATGCCAGCTCCAAGGTAACGGGATCCCGGTCAATTCGGAATATCAATGAAGGCGGATAAGATTTTTCCGAATAGATATCGGAGCTCATCGACCAGTGATCCTTTTTCTTTTCTAATCTAATCATCTGCCCTTGTTGCCACTCCACCAGCTTATATGGACCCAAACCAGAAATCAAACCGGGATCAAAACCACATTCAGGAGAATTGAATTTAGCTGACCAGGTCTCCAGTAATTTACCGGCCTTATGTTTTTTAGTATCAAAACCACTGGAGTTAAAATCATCAAAACTGAAGTTTCTCAAAACATGCATACTATCAAAAAAAGACTCCTGAATAATCGGATAATCTGCCCATAAAGCAATATTCTGTATATAAACAGACTTCATATGAATAGTAAACTTGCGCTTATTGCCCGGATCCTTATCCACCCCAACAACAAAATCAAAATACGACTTCATCCCCGGGTTTTCAGTCAAAGGACTCTTGGCTGCCATAATGGTAAAAACTACATCATCCGAAGTAACCTCCGTCCCATCATCCCAACGTAGTTCCGGCCTTAACTCAAATGAAAGTGATTTAAGGTCCTTTGATAATGTTGGCATTGACAGACACATACCGGGCAGGATTTTTCCTGTTCTTAGATCTGTTTTAAGAAGCGCACCATGTAAATACAAAAACAATTCTGAGCGCGTAGCTGAATTCCCGTTCGTAGGATGTAAGTTATCCGGTTCATTCAACAAATGAATACTCAAGGATGGGTCTTTTGACCAATTACTTAGGAATTTCCCGGGACCCGGCAACTCCAGGTAAGGTTTGTTTTCGATTTCAACCTGACCCATCTTATCCTGCTGACATCCGTATAGAAAGATGAACAGAATTACTGTCAATATGAAGGACTTAGAGCGCATGATGCAGATTTAATATGACTATTTTACAAATATATGCGGTATTATTAGTCTGAAAAGCAAAAAACGTTTGGAACAAGTAGGTCTTTCACTAAATTTGCACCCGCCGGTGAGGTGCCTGAGAGGCCGAAAGGAACAGTTTGCTAAACTGTCGTACGGGTAACCGTACCGAGGGTTCGAATCCCTCCCTCACCGCCAAACAATACTATGCCCCCAACGGGGCATTTTTCATTTTCTGCTGAGCCAAGCTTGCTTGAGCGAAAGCCGGAAAAGGAAAAATGAACGGCACGAAGTGCATGCATTGTATTGTTTGGTAACTCCCCTCGTCAGGGATCGCAGCGCAATCCCTCCCTCACCGCCAAACAATACTATGCCCCCAACGGGGCATTTTTCATTTTCTGCTGAGCCAAGCTTGCTTTCATCCTCAATCCAAGAATCTTCCCTTTACCGATATTGCGGGGGAGGTTAGGCAGTGCCTGACAATGATAAACTTACTTAGCATTGTCAAATAAAAGCCAGGGCACACATTCTCAATGCCGTTGCCGGAATTCCCAGTACTGTAATTCAAACCCGGTGGCCTGCATTAACCTGTCCGCTACCGTTTTTTGAATAGAAGTATTGAGTCCTATTTATCCAACAAAACAACAGCAGATTCAAGCGCAAGCTCCATCATAGGTAAAAGTGCTTGTTCCCGTTCTTTCGGAGAAATTTCTTCTCCCGTTGGAATTACATCCGAGATGGTCAGCAAAGTCCCGGCCATTTTATTTAAGTAACGAGCGGTCGCAAACAAAGAAAAAGCTTCCATTTCAACTGCCTTGCAATCATTCATTTCAGCAATTTCCGGAACACCTTTCTTTGACCGATAAAAAACATCACTTGAGTGAATATTCATGGATTTAACCGACTTATTTAACCGGGTTGCGGTATCGTTTATTACTTCAAAGCAAGCCCCCTGATTCACCTGGTGGTTTTCTGAATAGCCAAAGGCCTCTTTTGCCAGAGTCGATTCGCTGTAAGCTTTCTCAACATTAACAAGATCGAAAACCGATAATTCTGTTGAATATGCTCCTGCAGTACCAATCCGAATAATGGATTTTACATCATAAAAGCTATATAATTCGTAAGAATAGATACCTATCGACGGACAGCCCATTCCACTTCCGCCTATTGAAATCAACCGGTTATGATAAAGACCGGTAAAATAGTACATATTACGAAGGCCGGCCACCTGTCGAACATCTGAAAGGAAACGCTCAGCCATAAATTTTGCACGCAAAGGATCACCCGGCATTAATACCACCGGAGCAATATCCGTATTCAAAGCATTGATGTGCAAACTCATATGGTTAAGTTAGGTAGAATAGTCCTGCTGTTTAAAACAACATTTAAATAAATCATTTGTGATTCCGGGGCGATTCGAACGCCCGACCGTCTGCTTAGAAGGCAGATGCTCTATCCAGCTGAGCTACGGAATCAGTTCCGCAAATTTATTTCTTTTTCGCCAATATGAAGCCGGATTGTTTTTTTTACTATTTTTGCACCTCTCTAAAGAGATTTTCGGGGTGTAGCGTAGCCCGGTATCGCGCCTGCTTTGGGAGCAGGAGGTCGTTGGTTCGAATCCAGCCACCCCGACAAAATAAAAAGAGGTTGCCTCAAAAGGGCGACCTCTTTTTATTTACAGCCGGATCTTCACTTTTAGCGTCCGGATCGTGCCGGATAAAAAAGCCGGAACCTGTGTAGATTCCGGCTTAAATTCCAACCCAAGATTTAGAGGTATGATTTGAGTAATTTATTGCGGGAATTGTGCTTCAGTCTTCTCAAACCGGTCTCCTTAATTTGACGGACCCTTTCTCTGGTCAGATTCAACTCAATTCCTATTTCGTCAAGGGACATCGAATGCTTGGTACCAATTCCAAAGAACATGCGGATTACCTCTGCCTCTCTTTTCGAAAGAGTACTCAAAGATCGGTTGACATCTTCAGTAAGAGATTGATCGAGGAGTTCTGCGTCGGTACTGGGAATATCATTATTCGGCATAACATCCAACAATGTATTATTCTCATCATTATTGTCGAATGGTGCATCCATCGAAACGGGACGATTGGAGACCCTCAAAACATCGCGAACCTGCCCATAGCTTAAGTCAACGGCCTGCGAAATTTCTTCAGGGCTTGGTTCCCGACCATATTCCTGTTCCAGTTTCGCCAACACTTTTTTAACTTTATTCATCGCACCAATCTGATTCAAGGGAAGGCGAACCATCCTTGATTGCTCCGCTATTGCCTGTAAAATGCTCTGGCGAATCCACCAAACGGCATATGAAATGAACTTGAACCCTTTGGTTTCATCAAAACGCTGGGCAGCTTTGATAAGGCCCAGATTTCCTTCATTGATCAAATCAGGCAAACTCATTCCCTGATTCTGGTACTGTTTCGCCACTGAAACCACAAATCGAAGGTTGGCACGTGTCAGGCGATCCAATGCATCATGATCACCTTGTTTTATTCGACGCGCCAATTCTACCTCTTGTTGTGGAGTAACCATTTCCTCTTTTCCAATATCCTGAAGATATTTCTCCAAAGAGGCACTCTCACGATTGGTAATCGACTGAGTAATTTTTAACTGTCTCATATGTTTGGGCTTTGGGTGTGTAATGGTATAATCAAAATATATGCCACAGACTTCACAATTACAGTGAAAAACAATGAATTAACCAAGCTTTTATGTACATTGGTCAAATTTCTGTTTACAGGCATTAACATGCGATAGTTTAATAGATTCTGAAACACCACTTGAATTCTCCTATGTTATTACGTAACATCTTTAATAACGAATACCTGGCCAATATCATTTAAAAATTTACCATTGTAGTCTTAAATTTTACATGGCGATTACAATAAAACACGAATTCCGCCTATTTACCGATTCAGTTTTACCGGCAATCCAAAAAATTCAACGCAAACCAATATTGCGCATGATCCGTCGTTATTTCTTTCGATTGATTAATTTCGCAAATAACATCTATGAATAAGCTCCTCCTACCGGTAATACTGCTTTTTGCCGTCGTTAATATTTGTCCTGTCAAAGCACAAAACCAGACAATCGACAAACAAAAACTCATTCAATTCTCCGGAGTAGTGTTGACGGCCGATTCACTACAGCCCATCCCATTTGGCAGCGTTATCATTCGAAATGCCCGACGCGGAACACTTACGGACTTTTATGGCTTTTTCAGCTTTGTTGCCATGAAAGGAGATACGATCGACTTTCAAAATATCGGTTATAAAACCGCCAGCTATATCATCCCTAATACTTTGGAGGACAATCACTACTCTATTATTCAGGTGATGATCCGAGATACGATCAATCTGAGGGAAACTGTTGTTTATCCCTGGCCGAGCAAGGAAGAATTTAAAAGGGCATTTGTGCAATTAAACATTCCTGACAACGACCTGAGAAGGGCTCAGAGGAATTTTGAACTGGCCTCGGTAAAAGAAATTCAGGAGCAGGTTGCCTGGGATGGAAGTGTCAATTACAAAATGGCACTACAGCAACGCACTACACAATTGTACAATGCGGGCCAATACCCTTCGATCAGTTTATTAAATCCTTTGGCCTGGGCCTCCTTCATTCAGGCCTGGAAGGATGGAGCTTTCAAGAAGAAAGATTAATTCAAGGTGAACAGGTTTTTAACACTTTTAATTCTTTTGGTGTATTCTTATGCATCAAATGCTCAGGACGGTATTGTAAGAGGAACAATTCGCGACTCTTTGAACACACCTGTATATGGAGTTAATATTTCTATTTCCGGCACGAATACGGGTACTGAAAGTGATGAACGCGGGAAATTTGAGCTTAAACTTGCTCCATACAAAGATCATGAAGTTGTTTTCTTTCTAACCGGGTATAGTGTTCAACGTATACCTATTCGACTTACACCCGGAGAAGAAAGAACCCTGAATATACGTCTTCGTTCTATCAGCGGAAATCTGATTGGTATCAATGTAGAAGCAGTGCGCCCCGGAGATTTTAATGTCATCAAAATACAGCCACGTACCATTGAACAATTGCCGAATGTTTCCGGAAATTTCGAGAGTTTTCTCAAGACCATGCCGGGCGTTGTCTCAAACAATGAACTGTCTTCTACATACAGTGTTCGCGGAGGAAGTTTTGATGAGAACCTTGTTTATGTTGACGACATTGAAATTTACCGCCCCTTTTTAGTTCGTTCCGGTCAGCAAGAGGGATTAAGTTTTGTTAATCCGGATCTGGTTTCAGATATCAGTTTCAGTGCAGGCGGTTTCAGCGCTATGTACGGAGATAAACTTAGTTCTGTACTCGACATAAAATATCGTAAGCCAAAAAAATTCGGTGGAAGTGCTTTTCTCAGCTTTATGGGTGGCGGACTTCATCTGGAGGGAATTTCGAAAAACGAAAAATTTACATGGCTGACCGGTATACGGCACCGATCGAATCAATTTTTATTACGGTCGTTGGATACTCAGGGTGAATACAAACCCCGGTTTACGGATGTCCAAACTAAATTAGATTACCAACTCACTAAAAAAACCGAGGTGTCTGTTTTGGGACATTTTTCCTCAAACAGATTTAATGTAATACCATCATCACGACAAACCGAATTCGGGAGTATCAACGAAGCTCTTCGGCTCACCATATATTTCGGTGGGCAGGAAGTAGATGAGTTCAATACGGGGACCGGTGCGCTATCGGTCACGCATATGGTAAATGACAGTCTGAAATTAAAGTTCATCGCATCCTCTTTTATTTCCAGAGAAAGAGAATTTTTTGACATCCTTGGACAATACTTTTTAGATGAATTGGAGAGAGATCTTGGATCTTCAGAGTTTGGTGATGTTGCATTCAATCGTGGCGTCGGTGGTTTTCTGGACCATTCCAGAAATGAGCTCAATGCATTTGTTTCAACATTAACGCATATCGGCTCATATCGAAATAAAAATCGGCGCTGGCAATGGGGTCTGAAAGCCCAACAGGAAAAAATTACTGATGAGTTGGATGAATGGCAGTACCGAGATTCTTCCGACTACTCAATCCCCCACCCCACAGACAACCCCGGGCAACCTGCCAATCCAAGCCAACAAATCGTATTAAACAATGTAGTCAAGAATAACATTTCTCTTTCATCCAGCAGATATAGCGGATTCATACAGCAAACATGGGATCTGGAGCAATACAGCTTTACAATTGGTGTACGTGGCACCTATTGGGATTTAAACAACGAAACCAATATAAGTCCAAGAGCCAGCATTGCCTATAACCCAATATGGAATAAGCGATTGTCCTTGAGAGCAGCTACAGGAGTTTACTATCAACCGCCATTCTATCGGGAATTAAGAAATCTTGACGGACAAATAAATAAAGATCTAAAGGCACAACAATCCATTCATTTTGTTGTAGGCAGTGACTATCAGTTTCTGGCCTGGGGAAGAGAATTTAAGCTCACCAGCGAAGCTTATTACAAAATAATGAATAATCTGATACCCTATAAGCTGGACAACACCCGAATTCGCTATCTGGCCCGAAATAACGCCAACGGATATGCAACCGGACTCGACCTACGGGTAAACGGAGAGTTTGTTAGTGGTATTGAGTCGTGGGTTTCCTTAGGCTTTCTTAAAACCGAGGAGAATCTAACAGATGATTTTTACTATAAATATTTCAATTCGGATGGAGAGGAAATAATTTTCGGTTACACTCAAAACGATATACCGGTTGACAGTACCCGGATCGAACCGGGAAACATACCAAGACCTACCGACCAGCGTATTACATTCAGTATGTTTTTTCAGGATTACCTGCCCAAATTTCCGACGGTAAGGATGCATCTTAATCTGGTATTTGGTACGGGCCTGCCATACGGTCCACCGGGCACCGACCGATTCAAAGATATCTTACGGGCACCCACCTATCGCAGGGTTGATATCGGTTTCAGTAAAATAGCGATTGATGAAGATGCAGAAAACAAATCCAGACTACCGGTAGTCAGAAATCTTCGATCTCTTATTTTCAGTCTCGAAGTCTTCAATTTATTACAAGTCAGTAACACTATATCCTACACCTGGATAACTGATGTAACAGGACGTCAATATGGTGTTCCAAACTACCTAACGTCCCGCATTCTTAATTTCAGAGTACAAGCAAAATTCTGATGAGTAAAAAGAAACTGAATGACTTCGGAGGTCTTGTTTATTCGACGAATCCGGACTTCAAACTTCCTCAGGAAGAAAACGATGTCGTCACTCCGGATCCCTCACAACAACAATTAAAAATCTGGCTCGAGCGCAAAGGTGGAGGTAAAGTAGTTACTGTGATCAAGGGGTATAACGGAAAACAGAGTCATCTGGAAGAACTTGCACGTCTGTTAAAAAACAAGTGTGGAGTTGGAGGAGGAGAAAAAGACGGGGATATCCTGATTCAAGGTGACCACCGTGATAAAATCCTCACCATACTTACCAATTTAGGATACAAAGCGAAAAAAGCGGGCGGATAATCAGATAACGTGTCCTGCCTCCTCTTTTACCCGATCATACATCTTTTCATAAACAGGAAGTATTCTGTGAATATCAAACTCACTAGCGCGTTTTAACGCATTTTGTTTAAATATTTTCAACGTGTGATCATCTTTTAAAACCTGAATGGCATTCGCTGCCATATCATCGACATCACCAACCTCACTCATAAATCCCGTTACACCTTGTATGTTCAATTCAGGCATTCCTCCGGCATTGGATGATATGACCGGAACCTGACAAGCCATTGCTTCCAAAGCAGCTAAACCAAAACTCTCGGTTTCGGAAGGCATGATGAATATGTCTGCAATAGACAATATCTCCTCAACGAGTTCCTGTTTTCCAAGAAACCGGACATCATCACATAAATTTAACTCCCTGCAAAGTTCTTCTATATTATGACGTTCGGGCCCATCACCAATCAGCAACAACTTTGCTGGCATTTCCTTCCGTATACGATTAAATACATGAACTACGTCCTGAACGCGTTTTACCTTCCTGAAATTAGAGGTATGCATGATCAATCGCTCTCCGTTGGGGGCAATTGCCTTTCTGAAGTGATCTTTCGGCTTTTTCGAAAAACGTTGCAAATCAATAAAATTTGGTATTACTTCAATTGATTTAGTGATTTTAAAATTATTGTAAGTATCCTGCCTCAAACTATCAGAAACCGCAGTTACACCATCGGATTGATTGATAGCAAATGTAACAACCGGTTCGTAGCTGGAATCCTTACCTACTAAGGTGATATCAGTACCATGCAATGTTGTCACCACCGGAAGCACTATTCCATGTGAGGCAAGAATCTGTTTCGCCATATAGGCAACTGAAGCATGAGGAATCGCATAATGAACATGCAAAATATCTAAACCTTCAAAGCGGGCTACATCAACTAATTTACTTGTCAAAGCAGTCTCATATGGCACATAATCAAACAATGGATATTTAGCAATTGTCACTTCATGATATGAGATATTTTCTGAAAAAAAATCCAAACGCACCGGTTGGCTGTAGGTAATAAAATGTACACGATGGCCTTTATCTGCAAGCGCCTTACCCAATTCCGTGGCAACCACTCCGGAACCACCAAAGGTGGGATAACATACAATACCGATTCTCATAGTTCAAAGGTAACAAGGATAAGTCGAATAAGTTCACCTTCTATTTTAAGCTTTCTCTAAAAGTAATATGGGCGAGACAAACTACTGTTTTATAGCATCATATACCAATTGCATCAACTGAGTTCGTAAATTTGAAGATGCCAGTTTCCTATTTGATGAATCCGGAAATACTCTGTTTGACAGAAAAATGAAAACCATCTGATTGTCCGGATCAGCCCAGGCGTAGGTTCCGGTAAATCCGGCATGACCAAAAGACCTGAGTGATGCATCCATAGCAGTTGGTCCCGATACCCCCTTTGAAGGATCCGGCCGGTCAAAGATCAGCCCTCTGCGGTTCTCTGATCCAATATAAGCCTGCGATGTGAAAAGATCAACGGTAGCAGGTTTTATATATCGCTTGCCACCATATTCGCCTTTATTCAATAACATCTGCATGATTACAGCCAATGACCGGGCATTAGAGAAAACACC
>JBIIHN010000431.1:0-3159 GCA_044235745.1 Bacteroidia bacterium | reverse complement strand
GGCAAGATCAGTCTGTCGACCGTCATTTTATTGGTTGGGCCAATGCGAACTAACGTATTATTCCCGATATCATATTTCGCCAACACAACATTTATTGGGTGGATAGGCGAAGGTTTCTGCTGTTTCAAAAATATAACTTTTTGGGCGAATGTGGCAAGTTCTGCGAGTTTTTTTCATCCGGCAATACGTCAAACGGACTTACTATATGCCGGAAGTTAGTGGAGCTGATGTGCGTGTAGCCTTCGGTGGTTTTGATATTTTTATGGCCTAAGAGTGCTTGCAGGTCGCGGAGGTTGGTGCCCATCTCCAGTAAATGCGTGGCATAACTGTGCCGCAGCCAATGTAACGTGGCGTCTTGCTTGCGGATCCCGCTGTTTTTTACCGCCCTTTTAAATACTAACTGTATGGAACGTTCGCTGTATGGCTGGCTGTTCATTTGCCCTTCAAAGAGATAAATTTTGGGCTTGTAGGCCATGGCGTAGTCGTTGAGGAGTAGCAGGATGCTCTCCGGTAAGGGTACTACCCGGTCTTTGTTGCCCTTGCTTTGGCGGATCAGGAGGAGCCGTTGCGCCGGGTCAATGTCGGTTAGACGTATCCGGAGGACTTCTCCCAGGCGCAACCCACAGGCATATACCAGACTGATCATCGCGCGGTGCTTGAGATTGCCGAGCGTCTGGAATATTTTAGTGACTTCTTCTCTTGTGAGAAACTGCGGAAGCTTGTATTCTCTCCTCGGGCGCTCCAGCATGTCGGCGCTGAGATGGATCGAGAAGGTGTGATTGTAGAACGATTTGATGGCGTTGATCACTTGGTTCTGATAGGAACGACTGCACCGCTTTTCTTTCACCAGATAGGTCATGTATACATCTACATCTTCCTTCTTCACTTCTTTGTGGTTTTTTCCCTTCAGCCAAAGGAAGAATAACCGTAACGCCTGCCGGTAAACTTCGATCGTCTTCGGTGCGTATTGTTTTCCGGTGAGATAGTCGACCCATTGCTCCAGATCTTTTATTTGCAACGGTGTAAGGCTCATGGTTCTAGGTGCAGGTTGTTCAGTTTTAACCATGCCTTGGTTGCTGCCGCCCATGCCCTTAGCCGGTGTCCGCCGTATGGAGGATGGTGAGGCTGATTTTGGAGGCAGAGAGGAGATTTCATTTCGTTCGTTCGATGACGATGCCGTTCGCTGTTCATCGAATGTCAGATCCGGCTTTGCTGAACTTTTTTCTGGCGATTCAGGCCGATCGATCACGATGCCTTCCTGTTTTCGGAGTAGCTCCATCCAGTCCTCCGTGGCGGGTCCATACCAGCATTTTTTACTGCTGCTCCATCTTGCTCCGCCACATTTCCTGATCTGTTGTACCAGCACGGCATCATACGGAAAATGTAACTCCCATATTGCTTCTCCACGATGCTCCGATTTTTTTACCCGGATGACTTTTTTATTTTCCATCCCGCAAATCTCCAAAATCATTTTCCAAATAGCCGTTTATAAACGACTAAGTGCGCTTTTCTGTAATCATAAAAAATCATAATCCGCCTCCGCCGAATGGTGGACGGCGGATCATAACCAACTTAACCAATCAGCGGCCAACATCCGCGTTGCCTATCTCCGCCGTCAGGAACACCGATGCAACGGATTTTACTGATTCCCGCAGATCTATTCCTGCAATGAAGTTGAGTTCATTTCAAATTTGCCAATTTGCCAATTTGCAATTCGTCTTACGGCGAATCATAACCCATCAGCGGCCAAGTAAACGCAAACCGGAACACGGATCCGCTTCCGTCGAACGGTGGACACTGATTGAACCGATAAACACTGATCTCATCCTGCTTAAAAAATAGAATTATGTACCAATACTTCAAATTGTCAATTTTCCATCCGTCATCTGCAGTACACCTATTTGCCATCCCGCATTGCGAATGCAATGACGGGACACCAATTTGCCAATTTGCCAATTTGCCAATCTGCCAATCTGCCAATCTGCTAATCTGCCAATCTGCCAATCTTCCAACTTGCCAATTTGCCAATCTGCTAATCTGCCAATCTGCCAATCTGCCAACTTGCCAATTTGCCAATTTGCCAATTTGCCATCCGCCGTACGGCGGACACCAATTCGCTAATTAACTTCCCGTACCACCAGATTCCCCCCATTCACAGCAATCACCTCAATCTCCACATGCGCTTCAATAAACCCGCTCTCACTGCTGGCCGTAAACTGCTGTCCTCCGATCTTTACTTTTCCGCTCGGCCGAAGTAGGGTAGTGGAGATGCCTTTCGTGCCCACTGCAGGTAAATCAATCGCTGCACTGTAGCCCGCTGCTGAATTCATCTCTGTGGATAAAACCATCTTTCGAAACACCGGACTCTCCGCAAATACTTTACTCGCAAATAAAAACAGGGCCAGCGCTCCGGCCATTCCGGTTAATACCACCGCGAGTGATTCGGCAAACGCGTATCCACTCACTCCGCTGTAGTCGAGTCCGTCGTTGCGCAGTAAACTGGTCATGAGTCCAAACACCAACAGCACGCCTCCGCTGATGCCGGCGATTCCGAAACCGGGAATCACAAATATTTCCAGTGCGATCAGCACAATACCGGCTACGGCAATCAATATCTCCCAGTTCTCTGCGAGCCCTTCGAGGTAGAGTGGGGCGAAGTATAATACCGCTGCTCCCAGTGCTACGATCAATGGGAATCCGATGCCCGGTTGTTGAAGTTCGTAATAAAGTCCGCCGAGCATCAGTAGTATCAATACTCCGCTGACAGCGGGATGCATGAGCCATCCTATGACTCCGTCGAGCCAGGTGGCTTCAAAGCGGACAACTTTGTAGTCGCGGATGCCGGCGAGTTCTAATACTTCACGTTCGTTTTCTGCAATGCCGTTGCAGTAGTTGAACTTCATCGCTTCGGTAGAGGTGAAGGTGAGCACCTTGCCCGAGTCGTTCACTCCGGGTACCGCAATGCGGGCATCGACCATCGCTTCTGCAATGCGCGGATCACGTCCTCGGGCTTCGGCCGTTGATCGCATCATACTGCGCATATAACTCTGGTATTTGTCGGGCAGGGCTTCGGCATTTTCCGTTACCACTGTAGCAGCGCCGATACTGGCTCCTTTCCGCATATAAATTTTTGTGCAGGCAATGGAGATAAGCGCACCT
>JBIIHN010000023.1:0-10382 GCA_044235745.1 Bacteroidia bacterium | reverse complement strand
GTAGACCATGCCTGTGGAATATCTCCATATGCAGGATAAACATCCGGGAATCCGATCACCTGATTGGCCGACCATGAAGTGGAGGATGCCTCGGAACTGAAAGCAACAACACTATTTGCATAACGCTCATCCGCTACAACACCTACACTTAAAAATGTTGTATCGCCGGCACATCCGGACACACTTAAGTCATCATCATACGTAATAACGGGGGACACTGAGAGCTGGGTCTCATCGGAGAACCCGTTGCAGTTATCATCAATTCCGTTTAAGCAGATTTCCAATGCACTTGGATTTACAAGCGCCGTGTTATCATCACAATCATCTGCATTGGTAACATAGCCCGGAGGGGGAATGCAGGCATTCGTAGGACTCGTACTATTATCTCCAAAACCATCCTCATCAACATCCGGATAATAATCCTGCTGTTGGAGGAGCGCGATATCACTGCCATTATCATCGCTGGAAATCACGGGGTCACTGCTGACTATTCTGATTCGATAGCCGGTACCGGAAATCACTGACGGGATAGTACCGATGATTGAGCCGGACGTCTGGCTTTCTATATCACCCAAGTAAGTTTGATTTGTAAAACTGCCTGACTCATCACTCAGGTAAGCGGTAAAAACGTTACCTATATTGAATGTTCCAGTGACTGTAAACGGTATTGTAACGGGATCAAAAGAACAAAACGGACCAAACGAACCGGCAACATCAATAGTTGGAGGAGGAAATGCTTCAGCAATAGCGAACTGTCCGAATCCCGGAACAGAAGTCAATATTAAGTTAGTATCTGTAACAGTGCCGGTTGAAGGGTATGTCCAAATCTCATTATCGAAATCATACAATCCACCAACAAACAGCGGGTAGTTCGCACCAACATCTATATCCGCCAGATCCCAGAAAAATATTAAAGACATATTAGATCCAAGATTTAAACCCGGCGAGGGAATCAAATTCCAATGATTATTAACACTCTTTGAACCATCCAGCTGTGAGCCGGCCAGAAATGGCGATTCTCCCGGAGTGGTGCTGGCAGTGACGGAACCCGGATTAGTTACGTTCAATAAAATTTCAACAGGCTTATACCCGTTGGCATTTCCGATTCTGAACTGAAAAAAATGAGTTCCTGCAACAAACTCTTTCTCGAGGTTTCCTAAAACATAATTCTGTACAGCTGAGTTATTCTGAATCGTTGCAGCATTTTCAAGAATGACGCGATTCGGTCCGGTGATGATATTACCATTATTAAAGTTGAGCAGGTTGGTAATTCTGATATCGCTCTGCAAACTAACACCGGCCAAATTGGACATCAAGAGATGAAAGAATGAACCATTCCCGGTAATCACCTGAGGCGTAGAACCCAGAAAACTGAAGAAGGCGTTATCAATACTTCCTTCATTCACCAGCGTATCTCCAAAATATCCAACATTGGCTCCACCAGTAACAGTAGCATTGGGACGAAGTTCAAATCTACCTGACCACCCAAAACCACCGGAAACAAGTTCAAGATCGTTACCGGGTCCGTTGAATATCCGGAATACTGCACCCGGATTAATGCCGAGATTGTTATTGCCCTCTGCAATTACCTGATCGGCTTCAACAATAGAGGACACAAAAACGGTATGTGTGGAACGAACAGTAATGACACCGGAACTGGTATCCGGTGCTGTGAGTGCAGGTAACCAGGTAAGACCGTCATATCGTTCCCATGTGGATGGAGCATTCCATGCACCGGTGTTTGCGGAACGGTAATCACCCGGATCAGGCTGCGCAAGTGCAATTAGTGGCAGAAAGAGCGAAACCATGATGAGGCTCGCCAGAATGCTTGGACTTGTTTTCATATAAATAGAATTATGTTGGTTTTTCGAAGAAACAGAGAAATCGTAATACTCCGCAACTTACAAAAAATACATGACCTACGTATCATTTATCCCGTTAAATCACCGCTTTATGGGGTTTTTAGTCAAATAATCAGTTGGAAATACCCTTGAAGCTGGTAAAGAAGGTAACAGATAAATACCGGGCTGATCGCTTCGGGTGGAAACTTCCTACATTTGTAGTATGAGAGATACTCATTTAAACCGCGACAAGGAAAACCTGAGTCAGGCCGAAAAAGAACTGGAGAAAGCATTACGTCCTGCTGACTTTCAGGATTTTACCGGACAAGATAAAGTAGTGGAAAACCTGCGGATTTTTGTCAAAGCTGCTGCACAGCGTGGAGAAGCGTTGGATCATGTATTACTGCATGGTCCTCCCGGTTTAGGAAAAACTACTCTTGCCCATATCATCTCTGCGGAGCTGGGAACAGGCATTAAAACCACCTCCGGTCCGGTACTGGATAAACCGGGTGATCTGGCAGGTTTGCTCACCAACCTTGAGCCCAATGATGTTCTCTTTATCGATGAGATACACCGACTGAGTCCCATCGTGGAAGAATATCTCTACTCAGCGATGGAAGATTACCGGATCGATATCATGATTGAAAGTGGTCCGAATGCACGCTCTGTACAAATCAAACTCAATCCGTTCACATTGGTTGGCGCCACCACACGTTCCGGATTACTGACTGCGCCTTTGCGCGCCCGTTTTGGTATAACATCCCGCCTGGAGTATTACGACGCCAAACGCCTTACATTGATTGTCCTGCGGGCGTCCGAAATTCTCCGGCTGGAAATTGAAGAAAACGCGGCCTACGAAATTGCCCGACGCAGCCGTGGAACTCCGCGTATAGCGAATGCACTTCTGCGGAGGGTACGTGATTTCGCGCAGATCAAAGGCAACGGAAAAATTGATTTGCCGATTGCACAATATGCACTTGCGGCACTTAACGTTGATGAGTTCGGACTGGATGAAATGGACAACCGGATACTTTCTGTAATTATCGATAAATTCAAGGGCGGACCGGTAGGTATCAATACGCTAAGTACAGCAGTTGGAGAAGAAGCAGGAACGCTGGAAGAAGTATATGAACCTTTCCTGATTATGGAAGGTTTTATGCAGCGTACACCCAGAGGAAGAGAAGTAACTGAGAAGGCGTATAAACATCTTAACAAAGCTTTCTACAAGGACAAGGGAACACTCTTTGAGGAATGAGATGAGCCTGCGATTGCTCCGCAAAAGCCGGAGGATGTCCACCATCCGGCAAATAATGATTTCAAAGCGGAATTTGCCAATTTACCCATTTACGATTTAAATATGCCTAACACCACCGCATATACGAAAATTATTCGGGAAGAAGCTCTGAGGCTGGGTTTCTCACATGTGGGTTTTTCCCAAGCCGGTTTTCTGGAAGAAGAAGCACCTCATCTGGAAAGATGGCTTTCACAAAATATGCACGGCAAGATGTCGTATATGGAACGCTGGTTCGATAAACGTCTGGATCCGCGTTTGCTGGTAGATGATGCAAAAACAGTAGTATCCCTATTGCTGAATTATTATCCTGCGGAAAAACAACCTGATGGTGTTCCGATGATATCAAAGTATGCTTATGGCAAGGATTATCACTTTGTCATCAAAGACAAATTAAAAGCACTGCTTCAATTTATTCAGTCATCCATTGGGGAAGTGCATGGCAGAGCATTTGTAGATTCCGCCCCTGTGTTAGACCGGGCGTGGGCAAAAAAGAGCGGATTGGGATGGGTCGGTAAAAACGGCAACCTGATTCATCCAAAAGCCGGATCCTTCTTTTTCATCGCCGAACTCATTATCGATCTTGAACTAGAACCTGATGCCCCTATAAAGGACTATTGCGGAACCTGCACCCGATGTATCGATGCCTGTCCTACGGATGCTATTGTTTCACCACATATTGTTGACGGCAGCAAGTGTATTTCTTACTTTACAATCGAACTAAAAGATGGAATACCGGAAGATTATCGGGGTAAATTCGGTGAATGGGCATTTGGCTGTGACATCTGCCAGGATGTTTGTCCATGGAACAGATTTTCAACACCACATCGGGAGCCAGAATTCACCATGAACCATGAACTGATGGGGATGAAATCATCGGAATGGATGGAACTTACAGAAGATGTATTTCAGCAAATTGCTATCGCCTCACCCCTACTCCGCCCCGGCCTTGAAAACATGAAAAGGAATATCCGTTTTATCTCACGTAATGACGAAACGTCTGCATAATTACATCGCTGTATTTATGTCCGAATGTTGCGAGACACCACACCATCAGCATCTTTCGTTCATCTTTCTTTAACCAAGACACAGCCTTTGTTAATTCTTTGGTAAACAACGATTTATCGAAACTTACCTTGGTGAGAATTTCCTTTGAGTACTCGAACATCATTCGGTTTTTTATGAGAAACGAATGCTAATTTAGGAATGCTTAAATAAAATAAGCAAGAAAATTCTTAAAAACTTGCAAGTACTATGGTGCAAAACTTTTAATGCTCACTCCATCTGTAAGTTACGTTTTCAAAACCTGCAAGATCCAGCACCCGATCAATCACCGTAGCAGCGAGCGCTTCGAAATTATCCGGCCGGCTGTAAAAAGACGGAGATGCCGGAGCGATAATCCCCCCGGCAAGAGTGACGGTACGCATATTTTCGATGTGAATCAGACTTAAGGGGGTATCGCGTGTTACCAGAATCAACTTTCGTCGTTCTTTCAATATTACATCGGCGGCGCGGGTAATGAGATCATTGGAAATACCATGAGCGATACGCGCCATTGTACCCATGGAACAAGGACAAATGATCATAGTTCCATAACGGGCTGAACCGGAGGCAAAGGGAGCCATAAAGTCATTTTTTGAATAAATCTTAAAAGGAATATCCCTGAAACCCTCATCACCCAGCTCATACTTCCAGACATCACCGGCATTATCACTCATCACTACGCCCACTTCTTCCAGTTGATCATGCAGCTTTGACAACCTGTCAAATAAAACTTTCGCATAAACCGCACCACTAGCACCGGTAACACCAACAACCAATTTCTGCTTTTTCATCATTGAATAAACAATTACTGCTGCGTAAAGTTAAAACCTGTCGTTTCTGCATTACTTTTTTGCGTGGACTTTAATGTCAACAATATACCGAAGCCCAATACACTGTTATACTGGCCCTGATTTAAACGGAACGTAGCACCACTTCCATGTTCACGAATGGGCAGAACCGACTGCCAGTAACTCAAAACGAAATCTATCTGGTCAGAAAGGTGATATCCCAGAGCGATCATACCGCTAAGATCGAATTTATAAAACGGGCGACGAAGATTTAGTGGTCCGAACTCATCTTCTTCACTGGAAGAAATCAGATATCCGAGACTAGGTCCTCCCTCGAGCCAGAATTTCCGTGATGGATGATACCGGAAGGCCAGAGGGAATTCGATGTAGTTCAGTCTGCATAAGTAAAAAGCGGAATCTGTTCCATCTCCCTTGGTTGGTAATCTGCTCCCTTTCTGAATAAAGAGTATTCTGAATCCACCGTCCCATTTATCATTAAAGCGAAGGCGGACACCTGCTCCGGCAAGAATTCCGGCTTTATCAAAACCAGACAACTGATCACCGGAAAGTTGAGAACCTGCAACGGAAGCTGTTAGTTCAGCACGAAACAGCTGTGCCTGTGCCTTCGTGAAAAACATCAGTATCACAAGGACAATACTTATCCGAACGATTAATTTTTTCATACAAGATCTTCTATTTTTGCAGTAGGCGCAAGTAGGCGCAAGTAGGTGCAAGTAGGTGCAAGCACTTGCATTCCGATGGTAAAATTAAGGCTTTCTATGGTGTATGAGTCAAAAGGCTACATTAATTTCAGCGGTTTAAATAAATAAATGCGATACTCGTCAAAAAAAATTTTGATGAATTAAAAACTTCCTTATATTAGCCTTACAAACTGTACCTGATGCCTAAATTTTTACCTGCCATTCTTCTCTTCATTCTCCTTGATACCGATGCAAGTGCTCAGCCGGGGCATTATCGTGAGGTTGTACTTGAAATATCAGATTTCAGTCAGGAAAAGCACACCCCGCTGATTAATTTCACAATGAAACCCAGCCTGGGTGAATCATATATCTCGCTCGTTTGTGAGGCAAATGGTTGGGTTGTACTTGCTCTTGATTTAAACTCTGGTGCAACAGAAGAGCAGCTTCTAACGATGCTGAAACCTACCGGCATCAGTTTCCTCATAAAAAAAGATGCTACGGCGGAACAGGTTAAAAGCGCTTGTAAAGGACCACTGACCACCTACTGACCATGACTCGAATCAACCTTTTTATTCTCTTGTGGCTGATGTTATTCAGTCACGTGGTCCGGGCACAATGTACCGGAGGAACATCCGGCGGAAATATAACTCCAACGGCTGCCTGGTCTTCTGTCGGAACAGTAAATATACCCGGCGGCACCTATAAAACATTCAACGCGACTGCAGGTGCCACCTATTACTTTAGTTTTTGCGCGGCAGATGGCGGGAGCAGTAATTTTGACACTCAGATCACCATTCAGAATGCTACAGGTACCCCTGTGCCCGGCGCCTACAACGATGACTTCTGTGGAGTTGCCAGTTATCTGGCCTGGACGGCCCCCGCAACAAATACATACAGAGTACTTGTAAATTTATACAATTGTGCATCGAATGCCAATCTGGGGAAACTCGTTTATCGTTTTTCTGCTCCGTTAACATGTCCCGGCAACCTGGGAGGAGGTGTTACCAATGTTGCTTCATTGCCCTATGCATCCGGAGCAGGAACAACCTGTGGTTCAGGGAATGATCTGACTACTTCCAATGTACAGGTTTGCGGGTCGGCCAGTTATTATGGAGGAGAAGACCGGGTATGGATCTTCACTCCTGCAGCCACCGGTACCGTAACCATTACACTGACTTCCACCGGCACATGGAACGGACTGATGTTATACCAGGGTTGCCCGCTCAACGGACAAGGTGGCAGTTGTGTAGCAGTATCGCAGAGTTCAGCAGGGAATCAATCTATAACTGCATGTGTCACGAGTGGTATAACGTACTATCTGATCCTTGATGTATTTCCATCCCCCACCTGTAATCCTTACACGAACCTTACGATTTCCGCACCTGTACCCATCGGAGGATGCCCATTGGGAACCGGCGTCAATTCAATCACATTACCTTACACCTCCACCGGCAGAACCACCTGCGGAAAAATAAATGACCTCACAGCAACAAACACGGTCAGTTGCGGAAACTCAAGTTATTTCACAGGAGAAGATGAAGTATTCACCTTTACGCCAACCGCCAGCGGAGATATAACGATCAACCTTACCTCCACGGGCAGCTATACCGGGATTACCTTATATCGAGGTTGTCCATTATCTACTGTTTGCTCGGGATCATCACCGGTTTGTGTTGCATACGAGCAATCCTCTACAGGTAATAAATCACTCTGCGCCTCAGTTATTGCCGGACAAACGTACTACCTGATTATTGATTCATGGGCCTCGCCGGCCTGTAATCCTTATGGAATTTCCATCAGCGCCCCAACACCCACTGCAGCCGGTTCATTGTGCTCAAATGCAATTCCGGTAAGCACTCTTCCGTTTAATCTGATCGGCGAAAGCACGGCCTGTAACGGCAACGACTATACGAATACCAGTACCGGCAGTTGCGGTACGCTGTATGAAAGCGGAGAAGACCGCGTTTATGTTTACAATGCCACCTCCTCTGAATGTATCGCCATCACGTTGTCAGGTGCAAGCAGCAACTCCATCGGTTATCAGGTGTATCTGGGATGTCCCGGATCAGCCGGAACAACCTGCATCGGAAGTAATGGAGGGGCAAACAGCGGTACCCTGACCGGCAGCGTAGTATTACCGGGAGCAGGCACGTATTACATTGTTGTTGACTCCTGGGCACCCCCCACCAATGTCGGCTATAATATCAACATCACCACCTTCGGCAGCGGAGCGCCCAATGATCTTCCCTGCAATGCACAGCCATTGCTTGTCGGAATACCCTACTCTGCTTCAAATACCTGTTCCGGTGGTGCCAATGAACCTACACCACCTTCCTGTTGGATAACACCAAACGCGGTTAATTCTGTATGGTTTAGTATTACTGCTCCGGCTTCCGGACAGCTGCGAATCCGCACTATTCCGATTTCCCTTACCAATCCACAATCGGTACTTTACGGTGGCACCTGCGGAAGCACCATGTCGCTTATTGCGTGTAACGATAATGGTACATCCTGCGGAACCACCATTAACTACAGTTCTGAAATTACAGCAACCGGGCTCACCCCCGGAGCCACCTATTATATTTCCGTAGATGGCTATGCTAATCTGACCGGAACATTCTCTATCCTGGCCATTGATGGCAGTACCACATTACCTCCCTTAACCAACGGTCAGGATTGCGGAACCTATTTGCCGGTGTGCGATACAACCATGAGTTTTGGAGATCCGGGATTTCAGGCATTCGGAAACATCTGTGATTTTCCCGGAGGAGGAAGCAATTGTTTGTTAAGCGGCGAAAGGGGATCAGTATGGTTTGAGATACCCATCAATGCAAACGGATTTCTTGAGTTCTCAATTATTCCAAAAGACTGGCCGGGAGCACCAAGCACTGCCGGCACTGATTACGACTTTGCAGTTTGGAAAACTTTGGGAACAGGAGCCGTAACCTGCGCGCAGATTGCTACAGGGGCCGCTCCGGTAAGTTGTAATTACAATTTCTTAGGCTTAACCGGAATTTATAGTGCCACTAACAACAATGCACCTCCGTTATATCCCGGATTTGGAGCAGCTTTTAATTCGAGGATAACTGTAACGGCCGGAGAAAAGTATGCACTGGTAGTCTCTAACTTCACCAATAGCACGAGTGGATTCGACATTATTTTCTCCAACACTTCACCGGTGCAATATGGTGCCGCCGGCAACGCATCGATCTGGTCCGGAGGTATCGACACCGATTGGTTTAAAAAAGATAACTGGGGCGGATGTCCCGTTCCCGATTGCTCACGCGACGCGATGATCAATGGAGGAATTGTTCTTCAACCCTCGATTACCGGTATTGCCTATGTGAAATCTCTCACGATTAACCCCGGGGCTTCTTTAACGATTCCTGCAGCACAAACACTCAGTGTATGTGGGAACCTCACCAACTTTGGAATATTATCTGCCTCCCCCACGAGCAATGTCCTCTTTGGTAATCTGAATGTTAATCAATCCATGAATGGAAATCTTACCGGCGGAAATGCATTTGGCAATCTAACAATTTCCAAAACCGGAGGATGGGTTAACACCACGCAAAATGCAGATGTACGCGGTAACATGAATGTTTCCAATGCTACCTCCGCCTTCGACCTGGCCGGTAAACGCATGAAGGTAGCAGGCAACTTTCAAAACCTGGGGGTGTTTAATCCAAATGGCGGTACAGTAGAGTTTAATGGAAGCGCAGCTCAGACCTATTTCAATAACGGCCAACTACAACATGTGGTAATGAATCATACCGGTCCGGGATTATCGCTGTCGACAAACCTTGAACTGAATACCTCCGGAATACTGACTCTGACTGCCGGACGTATTCTGACAAATATATTTGAGACAAAAATTTTCAATCGTGCGCCTGCGGCCGTAAGCCCGGGGAATGCCGGAAGTTACGTGCAGGGATATTTGCGACGCTATCTCAATGCAACCGGTTCGTATGATTTTCCGGTTGGCGTAGCTGCCAAAGGTTATCAGCGCGCCAACATGAATTTCGCTTATCCCGGAAGCCCCACAGCGATTGACAACCTGCTTAGCTATTTCACCACATACGCTGCTACTCCTGCACCATTAGGTGTTGTGGATTGCGGTGGAACCCTCTTCTCTTCGAATGCGCTTGACAATGGAAAATGGATTTTCCAGGCGAGCAATTCACCCACGTCCGGCAATTATGATCTGACTTTATACAATTTAAATTTCACGAATGCCGCCAATGCATGGACGATCATGTCGAGCAGTGGCAGTGGATGGACGCTGGCCAATGGCACCTGTGTGGTTTCACCTGTCACGGCTGTCCGCAGGAATAATATGAATGGCATGTTTGAATTTGGAACGGCTCAGGGTCCAAGTGCTTTACCCGTGCAATATCTCTCCATAGACGCAACACCGGAAGAAGAGCAGATTGATCTTTATTGGGTCACCGCCTACGAAAAAGACAATCGTGGCTTCACCGTACAACGATTGAATACTTCCACCGGACAGTTTGAATCATTAGGATGGGTAGATGGTTACGGAACATGCAATATGATCCACCATTATTCCTTTATAGACAAAGAGGTAGTAGCTGAAACCGATTACTTTTACCGTTTAGAGCAATCAGATATCAATGGATCCACGAGTTATTCGGACGTCGTATATGCAAGAATCCAGGATACTGATGAACTGAATATTACTGTTCACCCCAACCCG
>JBIIHN010000421.1:0-3165 GCA_044235745.1 Bacteroidia bacterium | reverse complement strand
GGATTCTACACCTTCTTCAGCGGAGTCAAATGTTTCACGTTTTACGCTCTCGATGGATGAGTCGCAGAATAAGCCGGAGATTCGTTCCAATAATACATTTCTTCACGATCGCGTTGATTAATTATGAGCCTCGAACAAATCATCACTGCCGACCTGAAAGCGGCTATGCTCGCAAAGAATGAAGCAGGACTTCGTGCAATCCGTGCTGTCAAATCTGCTATCCTGCTTGCCAAAACCAGTGCAGGTGGTAAGGAGTTGAGTGCGGAAGATGAAGTGAAGATGTTGCAGAAACTGGTTAAGCAACGTCAGGAATCCATCGATATCTATAAACAGCAGGGGCGCGAAGATCTTGCAGAGCCGGAGCAGGAGGAAGTTGATATTATTTCAAAATATCTTCCGCAGATGATGAGTGAAGATGAGATTCGTGTGGTCGTGACGCAGGCCATTGCCGAAACCGGCGCAAAATCACCCCAGGAGATGGGAAAAGTGATGGGCGTTGTGACAAAACAACTGGCCGGTAAAGCAGACAATAAAATCGTTTCTGCACTGGTAAAAGAATTGTTGAGTCAGTAAATGTTTTCAAGAGTATAGGATGGTCCGGGTCTGTAGGCCCGGACTTTTTTTTTCTGTTTGTGAAACTAATTATCAGTTGGCGCGTACAAGCCTGCTTGCATCTGACGGTTCTTTTTTGAATACACCATCATAAATCAGCTGTTTGAACCTTAAAGTTTATTGTAATTAAGCCGCAATTTCAGCGCAACCCTGTCTGTAAGATTTTCGTAAGAAAAGGTGCAAAAAGTGTCGCACGACACCAAAACCTGATTGAGAATGTTGCGAAATGTGAATGTTTTGAAGTCAGTATCTGTTTTGATACTCTTCATGACCGGTCTCTGGAGAACGGCAGGTGCGCAGGCACCCGTGGCCGGTATCGAAGCGAATGATACCATTGTATGTGTGGGAAACGTGATCTCCTTCACCGATATTTCTGTTCCCGGAGGAGCGGCAATAACAGGCTGGGATTGGACCTTTGGAGACGGTGGATCCTCTACTGTACAGAATCCTTCCTATGCGTATACTGTTGGAGGAAACTATGCCGTGCAGTTGATCATCACCGATGCCAACGGAAATAAGGATACTGCTACGCAGACCATCTTCGTATTACTTGCACAAGCGGTTAATAATACCGTCAGAATTTGTTCACCGCAAAGTTCAACCACGATCATTGCGGTGGATCCTGCAATTCCGGGTGTAACCGGAGCCTGGTTTACATCTTCTTCCGGGGTGATCGCTTCGCCCGCTAATGATACCACTGCGATCTCTAACCTGATCAGCGGAACCTATCTTTTCTTTTGGGTGGTTACCGATGGTACCTGTTCGGATGCCGATCAGGTAACTGTGATCGTTGATCAACCGGTAACGGTAAATGCCGGACCGGATCAGCAAATTTGTTCTTCTCCCGGTACAGCGACTATGGCCGCATCTAATCCGGCACCGGGAACCGGGTTGTGGACAACAACCAGTACGGCTGTCATAGCTAACCCCTCCAATCGAAATACCACCGTTTCAGGATTAAATAGTGCAGGAACCTATACGTTTGTCTGGACAGTCACCAATGGAAGTTGTGTTACACGGGATACGATGTTGATTACCGTGACGGATCCGGTGGTTTCCAATGCAGGTACCGATCAGGCTGTTTGCTCAACACCGGGAACTGCTACCCTGGCAGGATCAAATCCTGCTCCGGGATCAGGGCTCTGGTCTACTACTTCTTCGGCAGGCATTACCACGCCTGCAATTGCTAACAGTGCGGTGACGGGCCTGACATCGGCCGGTACGTATTCCTTTGTATGGACCATTACTAACGGGGCGTGTATCCGCAGGGATACAATGAGTATCATTGTTACTGCTCCTGTCACTGCCAATGCAGGTCCGGATGTGCAGGTGTGTACATCGACAGGGCAGGGGACGCTTACAGCTGCCAATCCTGCACCGGGAACCGGAGCGTGGACCGCAGTGTCTTCAGGAACTATCGTTTCGCCTAACACTGCCAGTACGCTGGTTACCGGACTTGGAACAGCAGGTACGTATCAGTTTGTGTGGACGGTAACCAATGGACCTTGTATTACCCGCGATACCGTTGCTGTCATCGTATCATCACCGGTGACGCCCAATGCGGGAGCCGATCAGCAGCTCTGCAGTGCCACAACAGCTACATTATCAGGAAACAATCCATCTCCCGGCAGCGGACTCTGGACAACAACAGGAAGTGCTGTCATCGCGACGCCGACTTCGGCTACAACCAACGTTAGTAATCTGGCGATCGGTAATAATATATTTATCTACAGCATCACACTCGGTGCCTGTGTGAACAGAGATACTGTTGTAATACGGGTAGATTCGGCGATCACGGCCAATGCCGGTCCGGATCAGAATATCTGTGAAACGACAACCAGTATTACCATGGCGGCGAATAATCCCGCACCGGGCACAGGACTCTGGACAAAACTGAACGGAGGTACCATCACCACGCCGTCCAGCCCAACGACCACTATCACCGGCTTAACTCCCGGCGTTCATTTATTTATCTGGACCATTACCAATGGCAGTTGTGTGCGCAGAGATACCATGCAGGTCACTGTGAGTGTGCAGATCCCCTCCAATGCCGGTATTGATAACAATATTTGTCAGGGCGCCACTACTAGTTTATCTGGTAATAATCCCGCACCAGCAATCGGCCTCTGGACTACTACATCTGCTGCAACCATCGCCTCACCATCAAGCCCGAATACGAACGTAAGCGGATTTACGAATGCCGGTGTGTATTCTTTCATTTGGACGGTGACGAATGGTGCCTGTGTTCGTAGGGATACGGTTCGTATTACCGTTGATTCTGCCATCGTGGCCACCGCAGGTCCCGATCAAAATATTTGTGCGTCTACAACTGCCACCCTCGCAGGAAATACACCGGCTAGTGGCAGCGGACTCTGGACAACGTCCGGTACTGCAGTAATAACAAGTCCTTCAGTAGCTACCAGTGGTGTAACGGCATTGGCTTTCGGTAACAACACATTTATCTGGATTATTACCAATGGAAATTGTATCAGCAGAGATACGGTTGTAATTCGCCGTGATTCAATTGTAACAGCCATTGCAGGCCCCGATCAA
>JBIIHN010000328.1:0-3170 GCA_044235745.1 Bacteroidia bacterium | reverse complement strand
CTGCTGGCGGTCATTATGCTTACCGTTTCTGCTGTTCAGGCGCAGTATTACTACATCCCTCATACCGGAGCGGGTACCAATCCGGGTGGGTTGAATAACGATGGAGAGTATCCGGTAGGCGGAGGTCTTCCTGCCGGCTGGACATCTATTCACCCCGGTTCTGCCACTTCACCGGCCTGGTCATCCGTAGCAACCATTCCGTTTACTTTTCAGTTCAATGGGAGTGCGGTTACGCAATTTAAAGTTTCTACCAGTGGTGTATTGACGTTTACCACATCAGCCGTTACAGCACCTGCATACTCTACGGTGGCATTACCGAATGCCAATATTCCAGATAATTCGGTTTGTATTATCGGTATCCGTGGAAATGGAAGCAATGATAATATTGTCACCAAGACGTTTGGTACTGCTCCAAACCGTCAGCATTGGATCCTTTTCTCCTCCTACACTACTGCAAGCGGAGCTTATACCTACTGGTCGATTGTGCTTGAAGAAACCAGCAATAAAATTTTCCTGGTAGATCAACGTCACTCTGCAACGTACAGTGTTTCTTTAGGGATCCAGATTAATGCAACAACAGCCATTATGGTTGCCGGATCACCGGCACTGGCTACGCTGGCGGGTCTTGACCCTACTTCAATTGATAACTCATACTACGAGTTTATCTACGGTACACAGGCAGCCAATCAGGCGAAACTCTTATCTGTGTCTGCTGATCCGTATGTGATCGTACCGGGGACTTCTTCTATCACCGGTCAAATTCAGAACCTGGGTGCAAATACCATTGGGGCTATCGACGTAAAATATGAAGTTGGTGGCAATACCTACAATTATTCCATTCCTAATCTGGGGCTTGCCTCCGGACTTACCGCAAGTTTCACGCATCCTACGCCTGTCAATATTACCAACGCACAACTTTACCCTGTGAAAGTATGGGTAGAACTTAACGGTGATGCCGATAATTCTGATGACACCTTGAATACAAGTATTTCAGGACTGGCTTATCAGACGACGAAACGTGTATTGATTGAAGAAGGTACCGGTACCTGGTGTGGATGGTGTCCGCGTGGTGCAGTCTATACAGAGCAAATTGACACAGTATATCTCAACTCTGCTATCGTTGTAGCGGTACACAATGCCGATCCTATGACTAATTCAGTTTACGATGCAGGCATGAATGCTTTAATTGCCGGTTACCCAAGCGGTGCAGTAGATCGTAAGGATATTGATGTGGATCCAACAGACTTTGGTGCTTCCTACCTGAACCGTATCAATGATGTATCTCCTGCTGATGTAGGTGTAAGTGCATACTTCAACGCTGCTACCCGCCAGGTGGATATTCAGGTATCGACGACCTTTGCAACTGAAGTGATCGGAGATTTCCGGCTCAATGCGATTCTGGTGGAAGATGATGTAACCGGTACCACTGCCGGCTACAATCAGTCAAATTACTATAGCTTCCAGGCAAATAATATTGCACTCACCGGTGCAGGACATAACTGGCAGACTGAGCCTAATCCTGTACTCGCGGCTAACATGCACTACGAATTCGTTGCACGTGATATTTTGGGTGGTTTCGATGGACAAGCAGGATCATTGCCCGGTACTTGTTCAGCAAACAGTACCTACAACTATACCTTCACCACAACCATTCCAACAACTTGGGATGAGACACAAATGCGTGTGATTGGTGTATTGCAGGATGCCACTACCGGACATATTCTGAATGTAAACCGCGGCGCATACGGTCTAACAACTTCCATTGCACAGGTGACAGCTCCAAACTTCAGCATGTCGCTGTATCCGAATCCTGCAATTGATTTCGCACAGCTTGAAATCAACCTGATTGGTTCAGCTGACTATACTGTAGAAGTTTTCGATCTGATGGGCAAGTATGTATTCAGTCAGACCTTTGGTGGTATGAGCGGCAAGAACATTCTTCCTCTCAACACCCGCAACCTGCAATCAGGAATGTATCTGGTGCGTACTATCGTAAATGGCGAATCGCTTACGCAGCGCCTGGTGGTGAAGTAAGCTCTCCGTAATAAAAGCTCAAGGCTGTCTGCGATGCAGGCAGCCTTTTTTATTGAGGAAATAAGAACCTGTACTCACTATCATTTTTTTCTATCATCTTTGTATGCAATTATGAGTCAGATAACAGCTCCTGTCGTTTGTGTAGGTGCATCGCTGGTTGATATCACCTTCCGATGCGAACAGGAACCAATCCTTCAGACCTCCAATCCATCGCTGATACGGAAAAGTCCCGGAGGAGTGGTTCGCAATATTGCACATCACCTCTCGTTACTCGGAGTAAAAACAGAACTGCTTACCGTCATCGGCGAAGACAGCGACGGCGACTGGTTAATCTCCCAGTGTTCACAGGCCGGTATCGGACTTCGCCAGATCAAAAGAACAGTGGTGCCCACAGGAGTATTCGCATCGATCACCAGTCCCACCGGTGATCTGACCATCGGCGCCGTCACTTCAGAAACAGATGTATATCTGAACAACGACTTTATACACGAACGGCTTGAAACGATCCGGAACGCTGCACTGGTAGTAGCCGATTGTAATCTCAGTACAGAAACACTGCGCGAACTGATACGTCTTTGCAATCTGTACTCGATACCGCTGATCATTGAAACGGTTTCCATTCCAAAAGCAACGCGGCTGAAAGAGGCATTACCCGGAAATTTATTTCTGATAAAACCCAACAGAGAAGAGTTGGCGGTTTTTGAAAAAGACACCCATGTTACGCCGGAAGAAAAAATATCACATTTACACGAACAGGGGTTTCGGCATGTATGGCTAAGCCGTGGAGCAGAAGGATCATTGTTTTCTGATGGGAAGGAGATATGGACGTTACCGGCACCTCGCGTGCAGGTTGTTGATGTAAACGGCGCCGGCGATGCATCTCTGGCCGGATGGATCTTTGCCTGGCTGAATGGTCATGATCCGCTGAGGTGTTTAAAATCCGGACATGCCGCTGCTGCCTGTTTACTGGAAGTGCATGGAGCCGTCCGCGAAGATTTATCCGAAGAGTTACTGAAAAAACATTTCACCTGATATGACCTCATCTCTTTTACGCATTTCACCTGAAGTAAACGAAGCGTTACATAGCGGACAAGCAGTAGTCGCACTGGAATCTACTATCATCTCTCACGGGATGC
>JBIIHN010000327.1:0-3176 GCA_044235745.1 Bacteroidia bacterium | reverse complement strand
TCTTTGAAGTTGTATTACAATCTTCCTCTCGGATTGGTGGAGTAGAGTATCAGGATTTTTTTACCCGGTAGGTTTTAAAGAAGCTCTTTATTTTCATCGCCAGCACCCCAAAAATGGCTTCGCTGAAAATACCACCGCTCATTTTGCTTTGCCCTTCGCTTCGGTCAGTGAAAATGATGGGTACTTCCTGAAGTTTAAAGCCGAGTTTCCATGCAGCAAATTTCATTTCTATCTGGAAAGCATAACCGGTAAACCGGATTTTGTCGAGGTCGATGGTTTCGAGTACGCGCCGGGTATAACACTTGAATCCTGCGGTGGTGTCACGAATCGGCATGCGTGTAACGATTCGTACATACATCGATGCGAAATACGACATCATCACACGACCCATCGGCCAGTTGACGACATTCACACCTTTGATATAACGGGAACCTATACTTAAATCCGCTCCTTCTGCAGCACAGGCATTGTAAAGTCGTACCAGATCATCCGGATTATGGGAGAAGTCGGCATCCATTTCGAAAATATATTGATAGGGATGCTTAAGTGCCCAACGGAATCCATGAATGTAGGCAGTTCCTAATCCCAGTTTGCCTGCGCGTTGCTCCATAAAAAGTTTCTGCGGATATTCAGTCATCAATTGTTTTACAATGTCGGCTGTTCCGTCCTTGCTGTTATCATCAATGATCAACAGATGAAAAGGGTGGGGTAAATTCATGACTGTTCGGATCATCTTTCCGATGTTCTCCTTCTCATTGTAAGTTGGTATGATTACTAAACAGTCTGACACGTGAAGCGTTACAAGTTATAGGTTATAAGTTATAAGTTATAAGTTGTAGGTTATAGGTTTGGATTTGAATGATGCTGATCTCTATGTTCCTGCAGGATATATTTACACTACTGTTTCAACAACCAGGCAAACACCAATGGTGCTACGATAGAAGCATCTGATTCGATAATGAATTTTGGAGTTGTAATATCGAGTTTGCCCCAGGTTATTTTTTCATTGGGTACCGCTCCTGAGTAAGAACCATAAGAGGTGGTACTGTCGCTGATCTGGCAGAAGTATGACCAGAAAGGAATACTTTCCATTTCCATGTCCTGGTAGAGCATCGGTACAACACAAATCGGAAAGTCGCCGGCAATACCACCGCCAATCTGGAAGAACCCTACACCTTTACCGGTTGAATTTTTAATGTACCAGTCAGCCAACCAGGTCATGTATTCAATCCCGCTTTTCATGGTTGACGGATTGAGCTGTCCTTTGATACAATAAGATGCAAAGATGTTACCCATTGTGGAATCTTCCCATCCCGGAACAATAATCGGAAGGTTTCGTTCCGCAGCGGCCAGCATCCACGAATTCTTCGGGTCGATTTCGTAGTATTGCTCCATCTCTTTGCTCAGCAGCATTTTGTACATATACTCATGTGGAAAGAAACGCTCACCGCTGTCTTGCGCCGTCTTCCATTGTTTAAAGATATGTTTCTGAATTCGGCGGAAGGCTTCTTCTTCGGGAATACAGGTATCGGTTACCCGGTTAAATCCGCCTTCCAGCAACTGCCATTCATCCTGTGGACTCAGGTCGCGGTAATTTGGAACGCGTTTGTAATGCGAATGTGCAACCAGATTCATGATATCCTCTTCAAGGTTGGCGCCCGTGCAGGAGATAATATCCACTTTTCCCTGCCGGATCATCTCTGCCAGTGAAATACCCAACTCGGCTGTGCTCATAGCACCGGCAAGGGTGATCATCATTTTTCCGCCCTCCAGCAGGTGTTGTTCGTATGCTTTTGATGCATCTACCAGCGCAGCTGCATTAAAATGGAGATAGTTCTTCTCCATGAATTGTGAAATAGGTCCTCGTTGCATTTCGCTATTGGAATATTTATGGTGATGGCAAAAGTAAAGCAAATACCCGTTTCCGGCTCAGGATAGCTTTTTGATTTCTTCTATTTTCAGCAGGAGTTCGTCCGCTCGCTTGCATCCGATTCTGAAGGTGTTACCTGCCTTGAGATTGAGTAACAAGGCCTTGGATCCCTCGGCGTAATATTTATACTCGTCTTCATCCATCACATTAAACACGATGTTATTAAAATGATACTTGCTGTAGCGTACAACCGTTGCTTTTTCAATGTATTCAAGTGGAAGTCGGATTTCTTTTCCGTAGGATGGCTTTAACACGAGAACCTGATTTGTAAGCAGGATGTGGTAGTTGGGGATAAACCATAAAATCACGGAACCGAGGATGAGCAGAAGTCCGAGTATCAACAGAGCACCTTCCAGATTTTCATCAGCAGTAGAATAGAAATGCGCAACAATTAGAAAGATGGCCATCACCAAACGGCGTGAGAGGCCATAGATGTTACGTCCGGTGTATTGAATTTCTTTAAACCGGATTTCATGCTGCATGAGGTTCCATGTGTATAATTAAAATCTGTTCTGTTTTATCTGTGATTTTATAGCGATCGTCAATGCGATGCCCAGCCACCCAGATAATATCTTCTTCAGAACAGACGATCGGAATCCTGTGTTTTTCCGGAATGGAAATTTTACAGTCGATGAAAAAATCGCTTAGTTTCTTCGATGAGTTCATTCCAAGTGGGTAGAAAAAATCTCCTTTTGCCCAATGGCGAATACAAAGCGGGAAACGGATGGCCCCGGCATCGAGCGAAGCAGTCATCCCGGTATTTTGTATGGACCCGACATGGTGATTACTAAGTGTGACACCGATTCTTTTATTTTCAAAGATGACGTGTTCACCGGGCGCATTTAAGTAAACCGGTAATGCCGGAGAATCTCTGTGTGGTGTAATGATCAGGCTGTCGCGGTGTGTAGTGATCGTGTGCGTGGAGGAATGAAAGACTTTTCCGGACTCCTGTGCACGAGTAAGAATTTCATTGATGATATCGCCTTCATATCCGAAGGGTGCCAGGGCTGTATGAAGCAAAATGCCTGCGGAAGGATGCTGAATAATCGTTTGCAGATGCAGCAAGGTATCATTCTCCCGTTCTTCAAAACAGGGGTGGAGTATCTGGTCAATTCTTTCCTCAGCGAGCTGATTCCAGTCGTGAAGATAGGACGCTGTACGACTAATATTGGATACGGCTGCAGGCTGGATTTTTTCAATCACCGGCAGAATCTGATGACGGAAAAAATTGCGGACATAATCATCG
>JBIIHN010000326.1:0-3181 GCA_044235745.1 Bacteroidia bacterium | reverse complement strand
AACCCGCGAGTTACAGTCAAAAAATCTGGAACTGGCCAAGTTGTCCTTGGTGGCCTCTGAAACCGATAATGCCGTTATGATTTTTGATGAACATCTGGAATTGGAATGGGTAAATACCGGGTATTCCAAGCTAACGGGCTATACGCTGGATGAAGTCCGGAAGCAGAAGGGTGCTACCCTGCGCGAACTCACAACCAATCAGGATGTTTTGGATCATCTTGATGAATGTATCCGGATGCGGAGATCGTTTATTTATGAATCTGAAATCGAACACAAAAACCATACGAAGCGCTGGGCATCTTCCACACTGACGCCCATCCTGAATGAACAGGGGCAGCTGAAGAACATTGTTGTGATTGATACAGACATCACGCTGCGTAAGCACATGGAAGAGCAAATCCGTGAAGCATTAGAGGAAAAGGGGGTGTTGCTCCGCGAAATTCATCACAGAGTGAAGAATAATCTGCAGATTATCATCAGCCTTTTTAATCTGCAAACCAGTTATGTTTCAGATGAAAACGCATATAAGGCACTGAAAGAAGGACAAGACCGTATTAAAAGTATGGCGTTGATTCATGAACGCTTTTATCAGACCGACGGACTTTCAAAAATCGACTTCGACGATTATATCAAACGTCTGGCCGAGAATCTGATGCAGTCATTCAGGGTGAGCCAGTCGCAGGTCACTTTGATTATCCAATCTGATAAAATATCTTTGGATATCGATACTGCTGTCCCTTGTGGTTTAATTATCAATGAAATTGTATCCAATTCACTAAAACATGCGTTTAAGGATGGTCGGAAGGGAGAGATCTCTATACGACTGAATCAAACTGAGCCGGATATGTTTCGTCTTGAAATTGGCGACAACGGTATCGGAATGCCGGAAGGTTTCTCCGTTGAAACTTCGGATTCACTCGGCATTCAGTTAATTCAGGCCCTCACGGATCAGTTGGAGGGCACTATGCAAGTAGAAAACAACCCCGGAAACGGAGTAAAATATATCATTAATTTCAAGCGTATCAGTTAAACCAGTACACAGATGAGTAAAACCCGAATTCTTGTCGTTGAAGATGAAAGCATCGTTGCCAAGGATATTCAAAAGTCCCTTGAAAAACTTGGTTATGAAGTACCGGCTACCGCTTCTTCCGCGGCCTCTGCCTATGAAAAGCTGGAACAGATCAAGCCGGATCTCGTGTTTCTGGATATCAAACTGAAAGGAGAGGAGGACGGTATCCATATTGCTGAACACATCAAAGAGAAATACAATATTCCGGTCATTTTTCTGACCTCGTATGTGGATCAGGAGACGCTTGATCGTGCTAAGGTGACCGAACCCTATGGATATATCGTAAAACCTTTCAACGAATCGGATTTGAAGACCACCGTGGAGATGGCATTATTCAAATTCTCCCGCGATCGCGAAGTGCGCGAAAGCCAGCAGCGACTGGCCAATGCCCTCGCCAGAGTGGAGGAGTCCATCATTGTGGTTGATACCGAGGGACGCATTACCTATCTCAATGAAAAGGCTGAGAATATGCTCGGCTATTCGAGTGCTACCGCACAGGGAATGGATGCTTTTAGCTTGTTTGTTATTGAGGAAGAAGGTGGAGTTGCCGTGAAAAAGGAGGAACTGATGGCGCGCATGAGAAAGGATGAATCCTGGCAGAAAAGTGATTGCTTCATCCTGATAAAAAGAGATAACAGCAGTATCAGTGCAACCATAGCCGCCTCGCCTGTGCATGACGAAAAAAGTCAGTTCCTGGGCTGCGCAATGGTGATTTCCGACAAGCAAAATGAAACGGCCAAGCCCCCTGTGGAAACGGCTTCTCAGGCAACCTTGCTCGATAATCAGGTAATTCAAAATTCTTTCTTCGTTAAGAAAGGATCTATGCTGGTTAAGGTTTATCTGGATAACATACAGTGGATTCAGGCGATGGATAACTACGTGATCATTCAGACCAATGCAGATCAGTTTGTTATTCACTCTACGATGAAAGATATTGAGGTGAAACTGCCTGCCAGTAAGTTTTTACGTGTGCATCGCTCTTATATCATTCCAATCGATAAGATCAACGTTTTGGATGAAAATACCGTGTTGATCGGTGATAAAACCATACCCATCGGAAAGTCTTATAAAGATATTTTCATGGCTCGCCTCAATTTCCTGTAGGCGTGGATATCATTCTGTATAATCAACAGGCGTGGGATGATGAAGCCCGGAAGGGAAATGAATGGACGGTGCCCGTTGGCGAATCGGAAATAGACCAGGCCCGGACCGGTTATCCGCATCTGGTTTTAACACCTCGAAAAGTTGTTCCTGCTTCCTGGTATCCGCCATTGAAAGGTGCAAAAGTACTCGCTTTAGCCTCCGGTGGAGGACAACAGGTACCGATGCTGGCAGCTGCGGGTGCTGAAGTGACTGTGTTTGACTTATCGGCAGAGCAACTGAAGCGTGATGAGGAAACCTGCACGAAATTTAATCTTCCGGTAAAAACTGTGCTGGGCAATATGATGGACTTGTCTGCCCTTCCGGAGAATTATTTTGATTTTATTTTTCATCCTTGCTCCAACTGCTTTGCTCCCGATCTGCAACCTGTATGGAATGGATGTGCTCGTGTTTTGAAAAGCGGAGGTGTAATTGTTTGGGGATTTACAAAAGCTGAAAGTATGTTGTTGTTCAGGAACACGGATGACTCCTATACCTTAAAATATAAGATGCCCTATAGCGACTTGCATTCCCTGAATGAGGAAGAGCGTAGTGTTTATACGTCCAAGAATGAACCATTGATTTTCGGTCATTCTCTCGAAGATCAGATTGCGGCGTTGCTCAGAAATGGGTTCGTATTAACCGACCTTTATGAAGATGATTGGGGAGGGAGAGAACCAATGGATGCGTATTTCAAAGCATTCGTGGCTTGCAGAGCTGTCAAAAAGTAAAAGACCATCGTTTATCGCTTTAGATTATCTGCTGTCGTATAGAGGGAGGGGCAGGTCGCGACCTGCCCCTCCTCAGTAAAATGGGAGTGACAGAAATTAATCTGCCCTCTTGCTGTTATATGGGAAGGGCAGGTCGTAACGTTTCCCTCTGCAATGTTATGGGAGGGGCAGGTCGTAACGTTTCCCTCTGCAATGTTATGGGAGGGGCAGGTCACGATGTTTCCCTCTTGCTGTTATATGG
>JBIIHN010000325.1:0-3184 GCA_044235745.1 Bacteroidia bacterium | reverse complement strand
ATTCATCCCAAAAAATTTCTCCGGTAGTTCCGGATGTTCATCCACGAGTATGGTGCTGAGATGTGAAATCATTGATTCAGGTGCCGGCAAGCTTCCGTCGATGCGATCTGCAATCAGCTTCCTCGCTGATAAACAAATACGACGGTTATGTTCGCGAAGAGCATCCCAGCTTCCCATCAGCGAACCCATAAAATCAATTGCAGATTTAATACAGAAATAGGCGGTGAAGTCTTCTGTTCCCGGCCAGATAAACTGAGCACTCCAATGAGCCGGTGATCCGGCATAAAGATCATTTTTGTGCGAGATTTGCAGCGGAACAATTTTCTCTTGCTTGTCTTTTCGTACATATAATAGTGCGGATCCTTTCGGAGAACAGATCCACTTATGGCAATTTCCTGTATAGTAGCTGGCGCCAATTTTATCAAGATTCAAATCGACCATGCCCGGAGCATGTGCTCCGTCAATTAACACTTCAACGCCTCTGGATTCGAGCTCATTTACAACCCGTTCAACCGGAAATATCAAACCGGTGCCTGACGTGATGTGATCTACCATGGCCAGTTTGGTTCGTGGAGTTATGGCACGAATGAATGCTTCCACAACTTCATCTTCTGATTTGATTGGAAAGGGGATATAAGCGGTCACTACGCTGGCGCCTGCCTTTTTTGCATAATATTCTATGGCATGGTTGCAGGCACCATAGGCATGGGAGTGAGTTATGATTTCGTCGCCCGGTGAAAAATCCAAACTATGTAAAATTGTATTTACTCCCATCGTGGCATTTCGCACTAAAACCATGTTGTCAGGGTCTGCATGCACAAAGTTGGCAAGGGCTTTTTTGTTTTCAGCATACAAGCGGATAAAATCATCATTCATGAAGCGGATTGGATCTGCTTCCATGCGCATCTGTAACTGTGTTTGCTCCTGGAGAATCTTATCGGGACAGGCACCAAAAGAACCATGGTTAAGAAATACGGTGTTTTTGTCGTGATGCCAGTGCTGTTCGTATGAAGAATAGGGAGGTAGCTGCATATAGATTATTGCACAAGTTTAAAGAAAATTATAGTATGATGTTTTCACCGGTTCTTGTGATATTGATTTTTCTATACTTTAGATATATGAAAAATACTTCACACCTCCGTTTGTTCCTCTTAATCATCGCGCTTTTTGGTTTTTCGCTCGATACTTATCCCCAGGCGGTTCGTATCGCCTCCTTTGTTACCGATCAGTATGGTGGACCTTCAGAGGCGGTCTCCTTTAATGGCAAACTTTATTTTAGCGCGTATGACCCTCAGCATGGGCGCGAATTGTGGTGTTCGGATGGAACTGCTGCCGGAACCTTTCTCGTGTACGATATTTATACCGGTACCGCCTCGGGTCTCAGCGACTACTGGGAGTATACAGCAACAGTGTTCAATGGTTATTTGTATTTCAGTGCTGAAGATTCTGTTCATGGGACTGAAATTTGGAGAACCGACGGTACACCATCCGGCACTGCCTTGTTCACCGATTTGTACCCCGGCAATGCTTCGTCAGGTGCAGGGCAGTTAACCGTTGTCGATTCTTTAATGTTCTTTACTACGTATGTTAATTCTACTGTTCTCTGGCGCACAAACGGAAACCCGGGAGGTACGTACTCTGTTAAGTCATTCATCATTGCTGCAAATCTTGCCGCATGGAATGGAAAGCTTTATTTCGCTGCAGATGATAACAATAACGGTCAGGAATTATGGCGAAGTAATGGAACCAGCGGAGGCACGGTTCTCTTAAAAGATATTAACGGGGCAGTTGGTGCTTCACTGCCTTGCAATTTTCATGCTACACCTTCGGCGCTTTATTTTATGGCTAACACCTCCTCTGGTTGGGAACTATGGAAAACAAACGGTACCAATAATGGTACACAAATGGTGGTAGATGTAAATCCCGGACCTGCAAACGGTGTTATGAATGCATATGGTACGGCAGCTATGGCCAATATCGGAGATACGTTGTTCTTCAGAGGCAGAAATAACTCAGGTCAGTATCAATTATTCAAGACTGACGGAACTTCAGCGGGCACGGTGCAGCTTACAAATCATCCTACCGGACTGGATGACGATGGTTTCATTCCGGTTGTACAAGGGAAAGTTTATGTAGCCGGTTTTACGGATACGCAATGGTGGGAATGGGATACAAATACAGGCACCGGAGGGTATTCAAATTTTCCGGTTAGTTATCAGATGTATAACTGGCCGCAACGGTATTTGTTTGATGGAGGCATGTATTATTTCTGTGGCAATGACTCGCTGTACGGGCAGGAAATTTACAGGTCAGACGGAACATCCAACGGGTTGAAGCTCGTTCAGGAAACTCATCTATTGAATAACTGGTCGTCCGCCGGAAGTCTGGGGTTCAATAAACTTCTCGGGAAATCAGGAGATCGGCTTGTTTTTTCGTTAGCGCGTGACCGTTATACAACTTCCAGACCTCTTTTTAGTTGGGATGTTGTGGATACAACAACGCTGCATCCTCCTGTAGTTTCAGTCGCTGTTCCTGTGTCTGCCGGTTCCATGCACCTTGTTTGGAACAGAGTTGAAGCTGCAAATGATTATCAGCTTAGATTTAAAGCAACTTCAGATACTTCATGGGTGCTTTTAACTACTTCGTTGTCGTATCGCGTACTCAATAATCTTGATTCTTCAAAAGTATATGAGGTGCAGTTCAGATCCCGTAAGAATTCTTCCGTCTCTGCATGGTCAGAAACTTCACTTTTTGACTTTGCCTTTACCACGAATGATTATGACCTTGATATGTTGGCCGAACGAACAGAAGACAGCACCTCAGTACGGTTGTATTGGATGGTGTCATCGGCTTTTTCTCAGGTTCAGTTCCGGTATAGTGTTTTCGGCACTACAAACTATCAGACAGTTTCAGGTAGTAACGGCTATAAAAAGATAACTGGCCTGCAGCCGGGAACACTCTATGCCTATACCTACAGGATCAATTCCGGAGGTGGATGGGGCCCATGGTTTCCCGGTACCTTTTATTTTGCAACAACAGGTACGCCGGTCATCAGTGGCTTGATCGATTTCTCATCGCAACCATCACCCATCAGCATATCACCAAATCCTTCAACAGATCTTATATATTGGATGGACAATATTTCATATCCGGTCAATTATCAGTTGATGAGTATAGAAGGTAA
>JBIIHN010000324.1:0-3198 GCA_044235745.1 Bacteroidia bacterium | reverse complement strand
ATATATGCGTTGGTGGGATGAAGAGCGTTTTATAACCGGAACGACCATTTCGCACAGACAGAAGATAAAAAATCTTTCCGTGGTGGCCGGCGGTCAATATTTTTATGATGATGGCTATCGCCTCGGAGAAACAGAAGTAAGATACAGGGCCAATACCCATTTACGATATACCCCGGAGAAGTTAAAAGGTCTAACGGTAGGCTTAGCCGTAAATGCTCAAAGAGCAGAGGGTGGTGCTTTTCTGGTGTGGGAAGATGATTCCTCCGGTGCGCTGATTCCTCAGGGTGCGCTGGTTCCCGGAGAACAGAATACGCTGAGTAAATATCAGTCAGACCGGTTAACTGTAGATCCTTATGTGATTTATTCCAAAGGCGCCTGGGTGCACAAACTGCGAACACGTTATTTCTATTCGAATAATACCAATGATACTGAGCAGGGAAGTAAATCGAAGTTTTATTACGCGGATTATCTTGCTCAGCGCAGAGCAGGATTGTTTACACTTTCTGTGGGAGTAAATCTCACCCGTACAAAAGCCTCCGGTGATTTATACGATACGCGTGATGGAAGCAGTACGGCGTTTTACGCGCAGATAGATGGTGATCTGGGTCGCCTGGTGGTTACTGCCGGATTGCGAGCAGAATCGGCAACCACGGAAGAACTGCCCGAGAATACGGATAAATCATTCAGTGGTGTTATCCATTATGAATTGGAAAAATTCGAACCTCGACCGCTGATGCGTGGCGGTTTCAATTATGAACTATTCAAATACACGCATCTGCGTTTTTCGGCGGGGCAGGGATATCGTTTTCCTTCCATTGCAGAACGTTTTGTACGGACAAGAGTAGGGGATATCGTTATTTATCCTAATCAGAATCTAGAACCTGAAACCGGTTGGTCGGTGGAATGGGGATTGAAGCAAGGGTTAAAAGTCAATTCGTGGAAGGGCTTTGCGGATGTAGCCTATTTTATTACGGGCTATACCGACATGATGGAGTTTACCTTCGGCACCTGGGGAAATCCGCAAACCGATCCGCTCTTCGGACTTGGATTTAAATCCATCAATATCGGTAACACACGGATCAGCGGATTCGAGTTTACGCTCGCCGGTGAAGGTAAGATTGGACAGGTGCAGCAAAGTATTCTGGCGGGTTATACCTATATCGATCCCGTGCAAACGGATTTTAATCCGGCAAGGGATACCATCCTGAATTCTTCAAAGGAAAATATTCTGAAATACAGGTTTCAGCACCTTGTCAAGTTCGATACGGAAACTACCTGGAAGAAGTTTTTCATCGGTATCAGCGGAAGATATTATTCGCGAATTGAAAATATTGATAAAGCCTTCGAGTTTGCTATTAACGGTGTGAAAAGTTATCGTGAACAACAACCTGCCGGTAACTGGATCTTCGATTTACGGGCCGGTGCGAATTTAACGCAACAGCTGCGCTTATCGGCAATCGTTAAGAATATCCTGAATGAAGAGTTTATGTCACGTCCTGCCGATATTCAGGCGCCGCGGACATTTACTATTTCGATTTCATTGAAAGTATAGTTGCATATATATTTAAGACATAACTAACACATATGATTCTGCTTGCCGGTTTTGGGCGAGGGGATGGTTCGTTAATATTAACCCGCAGTAGTTTATCCTTATTTGATAAGGCAGAGTCATTCTTCGTTTAATTTGTTAAGTTGTGTTTTAGCGATGAAACTGTTGAAAGTGATTCCTTGATTTCCTATGCTCGGAGTTTTGTAAGGTAACTTTTGCGCCCGGGAAATCTTTCATCTGTTTGTAGCAGGTATTTAAGGAAAAGTTGAATGTGCAAGTATCAGGCAGCCTTCGTTAAAATTTTGTTGATGGAGAAATGCAGTGAAATTAGCTTTCGTGCTATATCTATATTTAGTGCATGAGGGCAGATTGAATTTATTTTTGATTGTAGGTATTATTCCGGATTCATTTCTTAAAGCATCCTCAAAAACCTGACTCCATCCGGTCAAATTCCTGTCAATAGGTGTTACACCTATTTTGTGTTAAATTTAGTATATTCTGAAACGTTAGCTATCATCTGAAAATTTTCACCCTGAATTAACAGTCATTTGTCCAATTTAACTTGCACTGTAAACGATCATGCCCGTAATTGCGATACGAATTCTAACAAGTAAAAGCACTTCATCTGTTTGCGGGATTCAGCAACCGGAAGTAGTGTCTATGAGTCATTTATACTTCAAGTGATACACCGGCCACTAAAAATGGGAATCTTATCATGCGGAGATAAACCACCTTTCATTTCATTTTTCAGGAATTCATTGCTGACAGAAAAAGTATATACGATAGTAATATAAATAAGATGTATCAGTTTTTAAAAGCTGTTGAGATGGCCGATTGGAGTCCGCGAAATTTATTTTCCGGATTCAGCACACCCGCATCCGGTAGATGTATGGCGGACAGATTCCGTTTGCCATTGCTTTTCCTGATGCTATTGCTTTTTACCGGTCATTTACAGGCTCAGATTGCCCAGCGGGGATCGGCTACTACGAACACCAACTCGGGAACGAACATAACAACACTTAGCATTAATAAACCCACAGGTGTGGTTGCGGGAGACGTGCTGATCGTTTCCATCTTACAGAACGAAACAGATAATGATAATGGAGGGCTTTCCAATGCCAGTGCCACCGGCTGGACCCTCATCGATGGACGATCCATTTTCAGTGAGGGAACAAGTAATGGAAATAATGCCTGGTATGGCACTTTACTATATCGTGTGGCTGATGCCAGTGATGGTGCCAGTTACACATTTAACTTTTCCACCAGTAACGGTCTTCCCGATATGGCCATTGGTTCAATTGTAGCATTCTCGGGTGTGAGTGCCACCGGTGGTTTGAAGGCGGATGGTACCGCCGGTGGTCCTTTTGATATAGATCCGGGTACACTGAATGTGACCACCAGTGACGGCAGTTCCGGAACGGCCAGTGGTGTAACAACGGCCTCCGCTAATGCGGCGGTGGTTATGCTGGCGATGGTCAATAACGACAGAACGTATTCAAATTGGGTGGCCACCAATCCGGCTGCGCTTACTCAACTTTATGGGAATATTACAATAAATGGGGATGACGGCTCCGTTGGCGCTGCCTGGGGTATCCGCAGTACGGCAGGAGCCACCGGAAACGGCACCGTTACGCTTTCAGGCAGTAACC
>JBIIHN010000323.1:0-3208 GCA_044235745.1 Bacteroidia bacterium | reverse complement strand
CCCTGGCTTTTGTTTTTTTATCGGTAACCAGCAGTTCAAACTTCATACTTTTGATTTCTCTTTTTTAACATCATCCAACAGGTCTCTTATTGCAACAGATGCACAAACAGATCCAAATGTCGCGGGCAAATAGGAGATAGTTCCGTAGGCTGATTTTTTGAACCGTGAGCCATCGGTCATCATGAGGGATTCCCTTATGACTAATTCGGAACTGAAAACAGCTTTGATACCTTTTTTGACACCTAACTTTTTTAATCTCTTACGGACATACTGAGCAAACCGGCAGGTATGCGTTTTCGAGATATCAGCAACATGGAGTTTTGTAGGGTCCAGTTTTCCGCCGGCTCCCATACTGCTGACTATTCTTAAGCCTTTGTTTCTGGCAATTGACATCACCATTGTTTTCGGGGTGATGCTGTCTATTGCTTCTACAACGTAATCGTATGGATGACTTAATACGCTATCAATTACTTCCGGCATTAAAAAAGAACGGATCACATTGACACGGATGTCGGGGTTAATGGCCTTGATTCGTTCTTCCATAATCAACGCCTTCGATTGCCCCTCTGTCGTGGCTAATGCCGGTAGTTGCCGGTTGCGATTGCTGGCTTCTACATCATCACCATCTACGATGGTCATTTCTCCAACTCCGGCCCTTGCTATGAATTCAGCAGCATAGGAGCCTACACCTCCCAGGCCTATAACGAGTACATGAGCCCGTTCCAACCGATCAAGGCCTTCATCACCGGTAATCAATGCTGTTCTGGATAGCCAACTACGATCCTTCATACTTCATTATTTTTCTGAATCGTTCTTCAATGTTATTGAGTAAATCTTCTTCACGGAGTCCTTTCAACTCCGCTGCTCGCCGGTAGATCTCACGAATATCAATTTGGGCTTCATCCGTTTCAAGAAAAACAGATGACATCGGTGCTTTTACAAAACTGTTCGTGGCAGCCGTTTGATGGTGAAGTATCGCCGAACCAAATGAGAGATAAAAACCTGCATCAATGAATGCCTCAGCAATGGTCCAGCGAAGGTTAAAGCCATGCAGGATCCAGGGCTGGGAAGGAAGCAGTTGCCGATGCAGTAACAGGATCTCCTGATGCGTTCTTACGGAATGAATAATTAGTGGTTTTTGAGATTGCTCTGAAAGCATAACCATAGATTTAAACACCATGGTTTGAATATCCAATGGAAGATCCGTTAAACGGTCGAGACCTGCTTCACCAATCGCTAATACTTGTGGATGATGTATCCATTTTTCAACATTTACCACATCTTCCTGCCAATGATCGGGATGAATATGCCACGGATGAATTCCGATGGAATAATATCCGGGAACTGCGAGGTTTTTTTCCAATGTATCAGGGTTCAGCAGATTTCTGATCGCCAGCGTCCCGGTATCGTATAATGGATGATGTGTATGAATATCTATATATTTCATTTGGTCGGCTGTTGATCCTGATAAAAGCGTTCAATCAATAACTCGTTTCGATAGAGATTTTTTAAAGTCCATATTCTCCTTAGTTCATCTTTCTCCGTATCCGTTAATCTCCAATTAATCTGATCATCTTTCCTGGTTCTGTACGCCAATTCTTGCAGTAGGATCGCAGCAGCAACTGATATGTTCAGACTTTCAGTAAAGCCCTGCATCGGGATAATCACAAAGTCGTCGGCCATTTCCTTAACGACATCGGAAATGCCGATGTTTTCCTGGCCTAAAACCAATGCAACCGGCGTGGATAAATCTAATGTATGCAGACTCTTGTTGCCTTCATGTGGTGAGGTAGCTACAATCCGATACCCCCTTAACTTGAGTGCATTTATACAAGTTAATGAATTATGGGCTTCTTCCCGGTACTTATAAACTGAAAGCCACTTATGCGATCCTTTCAGCACCTTACGTGCAGGTTTAAATTTTGAGCCATTTTCGATGATATGTATGTCCTGAATACCGAAGCATTCACATGAACGCATCACGGCATTGGTATTATGCGCATCTGATATATTTTCTAAAACGCAGGTAATATAGCGTGTTCGCTGTTCTAATACCTTTTCGAACCTCTCTTTTCGCTCATCCAAAAGGAATCCTTGTAAATAGGCGAGAAGAGCCGGAGATATATCAGCAGGCATTGGATTTTTCACGTGGCAAAATTCGTAATTAAATTCCTCTAATTTAAATCTATATATTATTGATATTAATTACTTTACCATAAAATGCACCCGACAGGCTGCAAACAACAGGTTGTTTATAAACGACAGTGTTAGGTCTGTCAAGGGACTTTGAACTTATAAAACTTACTCTGTTATTTGCGTAACGCAAAATACGTAATAAGGAATGGATAAAATACAGAATCCCTTTCCGGTCATTGCCTATGAAGGCCCGGAGCATTTCTGTGATAGGGAAACAGAAACTACGCGCATTAAAGAGGCGTTATTGAACGGCCGAAATATTACGCTTACTGCGTTACGCAGAATGGGTAAAACCGGATTGATACATCATGTGTTTGAACAGATGAAGTCCACAAAAAATGTTAAGACCTTTTATATTGATTTGTATCCTACCCAATCACAAGACGATCTTTTACGGACAATTGCACGGCACACCATTGGGAAACTTGATAGTAATCATCTAAAACTGATGCGTGAAGTGGCTAATTTCTTCACCCATCTCCGACCCGTTATTCAATATGATCCATTAACCGGCGCACCGGCGATAGAATTTACATTAGACCCAAGCTATCAGGCAGAACATAGTCTTGAGCAAATTTTCACCTATCTTGAACGTAGCGGACAGCAGATAATAATTGCACTGGATGAATTTCAGCAGATCTCTGAATATGGAGAAAAAAATACAGAGGCGCTGTTGCGTACATATGTACAAAAAAGTAAAAATGTGAGATTTATATTCAGCGGAAGTCATAGCTCTATGTTACAGGCCATGTTTCGTGATCAGGGCAGACCCTTTTACCAAAGTACCGATATGTTGGAATTAGGGCCTATCGATCATGAAGTATATGCAGATTTCATCTGTGAAAAATTTAATGAGTCAAAAAGAAAGATAACGAAAGAAAACGCCGAACGCATACTGGACTGGTGTCGTCATCACACTTATTATGTACAGCTAATCTGTAACCGGCTTTTCAGTAAGGGAATAAAACAACCCGATGAATGGTATATAGAGCAATTGTTCAGAGAAATCCTA
>JBIIHN010000321.1:0-3210 GCA_044235745.1 Bacteroidia bacterium | reverse complement strand
TTCCATCATGGTTAATCCGGCAGCATACATATGACCGCCAAACTGCTCCAGGAGGTCGCTGCAACTCTCGATCGCATTATACACATCAAAATCTTTCACCGAGCGGGCAGAACCGGAAACATGACCGTTGCTGCGGGTAAGCACGATGGTAGGACGGTAATACTTATCCGTTAGACGTGACGCAACAATACCGATTACGCCTTTATGCCAATCCGGATTATAGACCACAGTCGACTTGCGATGACGGAAGGAATCATCCGCCTCAATCTGCTGCAGTGCCTGATCGGTAATCAGTGAATCGAGATTTTTTCGTGTTGTGTTCTGCTCATTGATATCATCACCAAGGAAGTTTGCCAGATCTTCTTTTTTCTGGATGAGCAACTCAACCGCCTTTTCGCCGTGTTCAATTCTTCCCGCTGCATTGATACGGGGAGCGATGGTAAAAACGATATCATTGATGACTAACTCCTTTTTGATACCACTCAATTCGAGAATCGCTTTGATACCCGGACGAGGCTCCTTATTTAAGCGCTGAAGGCCATAAAATGCAAGAATGCGGTTTTCGCCGGTGATCGGAACGATATCTGCCGCGATACTGATCGCTACCAGATCCAGAAACTGTTCCAGTTGAGAAAACGGAACATGGTTAGCTTGTGCAAATGCCTGAATCAGCTTAAATCCGATGCCACAACCGGAAAGTTCTTTATACGGGTAATCGCAATCGTTGCGCTTTGGATCGAGTACGGCCACTGCCTTTGGTATCTCAGCACCGGGGCGATGATGATCACAAATCACAAAGTCAATGCCCAGCGAAGTAGCAAAATCGATCTTATCATTGCTTTTAATACCGCAATCGAGCGCGATAATCAATGAATAACCATTCTCCTTCGCCCACTCGATACCCTCACGGGAAATGCCATATCCCTCCTTATAACGATCCGGGATATAATAACCGATGTTTCCGGAATATCCTTTCAGGAAGGTATAAACTAACGAAACGGCTGTTGTACCGTCAACATCATAATCGCCATATACCAGAATATGTTCTTTTTTTGCCAAAGCCTCACCGATACGGTCGATGGCTTTATCCATATCCCGCATCAAGAACGGGTCATGGAGGTCATCCAGAGAAGGACGGAAGAAACTTTTTGCCTCATCGTAACTAGATATACCCCTCTGAACCAATAAATTAACTAAAATTTTATTGATACGCAACTCCCCTGCGAGCCGATTCACGACCTCCTCATTGCCTTGCGGCTTCAAAACCCATCTTTTTTCCATAGTTCGCGTGGCTGAAAAAGTTAAACAAATATAGGCTACCGGAAGGGGCACTATTAAGCAATTTACGTAAGTTATTGACAAAAACGGGTGGAATTCAAATAATTTTCAGGGACCTGCAAAAAGTACTCCCGAATTGACCGTTTACCCCTGTTTTTTATCCGCTTGAAGAGTAAGGCTTGCAGAATCTGCCAAAATCTGACGCAAATCGGGGCGGAGACGTGAACGATAAACAGCCAGGGTATCGGCCTTTTTGCGGCCTTTCCGTCGCTTTTTCTGTTCATCGAGGGGCAGATGATAAATATCCCGGCATTCCGGCGTGCAACAGCCATCCATCCGGTCGGCACACTCCGCACATTGAATAAAGAGGAGATGGCACTCGTCATTCTTGCAATTTACGTGATCATCACAGGGCTTGCCGCATTGGTGACACTGACTGATGATATCATCGGTGATACGCTCACCCAGCCGTTCATCGAATACGAAATTTTTACCGATGAATTTAGACGGCAGTTTTTGTTCCTTGATCTCTTTCGCATACTGAATGATACCACCATACAGCTGGTTCACATCCTCAAAGCCATGATGTTTAAACCAGGCACTGGCTTTCTCACAACGGATACCACCGGTACAATACAGCAGAATTTTCTGATCCTTTTTATCAGCCACCAACTCTACTGCCTTCTCCAATTCCTCACGAAAAGTATCAACCTCCGGTAAGATGGCGCCTTGAAAATGGCCCACTTCACTTTCATAATGGTTGCGCATATCAATCACCACTGCACCCGGCTGTTCCATGGCCTCATTAAATTCTTTCGCGGTAAGGTGCTTCCCAACATTCGTCACATCAAACGCATCATCATCGAGACCATCCGCAACAATTTTTCGCTTCTTCCGGACAATCAACTTTAGAAACGATTTTCCATCATCCTCCACGGCGATCTTTAACGGCATGTCCCGCAATCGCTCATCCTCCTGCATCTTTCGTTTAAATGTATCAAAATGATGTTCCGGCACATTGATTTGGGCATTGATGCCTTCACGGGCAACATATACTCTCCCCAGAATCATCAGCTCGTCCATCCATTTGTAAAGTTCATCGCGCCAGCTATCCACATCGTTCACGATCACATACCGATAGAATGACAAGGTGATTCTGCGAAACTGTTCTGCTTCCAGCCGTTCACGCAGGGTTTTTTTATCGTATTTATTGTGAAGAATCATGGAAGTGCAAAGATACAAACGGGAAGGGTATCGATGCAAATGCTACAGATAGCGGGAAGCCTCTCTTAAACTGAGTCCCGACAGTGGTTGTTTGGCAATAAACCTGCGCACAGATTCCGGATCATGTTTTCCGTATTCCCGCAATGCCCAACCGATGGACTTCCTCATAAAGAACTCCCGTTCATCCGCATAGCGGGCACAAAGGGCAAACAACAGCTTTTTATCGGTTTTTGATTTATACTTCAATTGAAAAAGTATGCAGGTGCGATGAAACCAGAAGTTATCATCAGCCGTCCAGTTCTCGATTAATTCACTGCGAAGATCAGGGTGCACACGCAAAAGCTCACCGGCAAGATTGGCAGCAATAAAGTCCACCGTATCCCACCAGGTTCTGGTACCAATCATAAATTCAAGCAGAGGGACATGACCGGCATTTAATTGTTTAGCGCGCAAACGCATCAACTCCATCGCGGTGTACTGATATTCCCGAAAGGGAAGTTTCCAGAGCTGACGAATTACCAGTGGCCAATCTTCGTCTGGCAACGACTTAAAAACGGGCCTGAATTTCTTCTCCAATTCGGCCCGCAAAGGTTTTTTGATGCCGAGAAAATCAAATTGATCCTTCATATACGCTTTCATCCCGATGGCCTGCTCATCATTGAGATGCGCTTCGAAATCGGACTGAATTGCTTTTACGAGGGCATTAGG
>JBIIHN010000322.1:0-3210 GCA_044235745.1 Bacteroidia bacterium | reverse complement strand
CTGAAGCTATCGGCCTCACCATTCCGGATCCTGATCTGAAATGGAATCCGCAGACCCGTCACTATGACCATGGTGAAATAAACTGGGAGGAGTTCTACAATGTGATTAACGGGAATGGGCCTTGTAATAAGTTGCGCATGAAACAGCGTCGGGATGCTCACGAGAATGGTGCCTGGGTGCGTGAAGCCGCGGCCGCCTATGCCAGGAAAAAAAGCGCTTAACCCTGAGTAAGATCATTCAATTAGAAAAGAAAGGAGTCGATCTACTCCTGTTCTTTGTTGCTAGATTTGACCTGAAACCTATAAGAATAACGAATGTCAGAACAACATCAATGGCCAACCTGGGAGGTGTTTACCCAGAAAAAAAGCGGTGATCCTCATGAACATGCCGGTAGTGTGCATGCTCCTGATGCGGAAATGGCTTTATTAAATGCACGGGATGTTTATGGCCGACGTCAGGAGGCTGTAAATATGTGGGTAGTTCCTACCACAGCAATCGTAGCATCCACTCCGGAAGATGTAGGACCGTTTTTCGATCCGGCAAACGACAAAATGTACCGTTGGCCGAATTATCATAAAACGCCGGAGGGCATCAAACAGATCTGATATGGATAAAAATCAGGCATTGTTTATTTATTGTGTCCGGTTGGCGGATAATGCGGTGATCCTTGCTCAGCGCCTCTGTGAATGGTGTGGCCATGGACCGATTCTCGAGGAAGATATAGCTATGAGTAATATGGGGCTCGACCTGATTGGTCAGGCACGTGGCTTTTATGCTTATGCGGCTGCACTGGAAGGTAAGGGCCGCTCAGAAGATGATCTTGCCTTTCACCGTAATGAGCGGGAATTTACCAATCGTTGTATGGTGGAGCAGCCGAATGGCGATTTCGGGATGACCATGATGCGTTCCTTTTTACACGGTTGCCAGGCATATCTTCAATATAGAGCTTTGGTGAATTCGAAAGATGAAACCATCGCCGGGTTGTCGGAGAAGGCTTTGAAAGAAATGACGTATCATGTGCGACATAGTAGTGACTGGGTGATAAGGTTGGGAGACGGGACGGTTGAGTCGCATCATCGTATGCAGGAGGCTGTAAATGAGTTGTGGTCATATACAGATGAATTGTTTGAAATGGATGATGTAGATGCAATCCTTTTAAAGGAGGGTATTGCCTGTGATATTTTGTCTCAGAGGGCAGAGTGGGATAAGATGATTGATGAAGTTTTTGAAAAAGCAACATTAATTCGGCCATCAGAAAAAGGATACCAGTCAACAGGTGGAATTTATGGCCACCATACTGAGCACCTCGGCCATTTACTTTCGGAAATGCAGATTCTGCCACGCACGTATCCTGATGCCAGGTGGTAAGATAAATTTAGTATGATAACATCATCCGACATCAGATCCAACCTGTGGGATGTCCTTAACGAAATTCCCGATCCGGAAGTGCCCGCTATCAGTATTGTGGAGCTCGGTGTGGTGCGTGATGTCATTGAGAACGGCCGTAACGTAGAAGTGGTGATGACTCCTACTTATTCCGGTTGCCCGGCGATGAAAGTGATGGAAGATGCCGTACGGGAAAGATTGACGAATGAAGGCTGGAAGGTTTCGATACGTGTGGTCTATAAACCGGCATGGACTACGGAGTGGCTTTCTGAAGAAACACGTGAGAAACTTCGTGCCTACGGCATTGCTCCTCCTCCAAAAATGACATTCGAACATCTTCATCCGCTGTCACGTCCTAAACAGGATGAGATTTCCTGTCCTTTCTGCGCCTCTCATAATACTTCCCTCACAAGTCAGTTCGGATCAACAGCCTGCAAAGCGCTTTACTTTTGCAATAATTGCAAGCAACCGTTTGAGTTATTTAAATGCCATTAGCCTGACTTGTTAATTGTTTCGTGCTATTTCTTTGAACAGCTGTGCCCACGGCGTTGCTCCGTATTTTTTTCCAAGTCTGACAATAATGATGTTCTTTTCCGGATAAACATAAATAAACTGCCCCAAATGCCCCTCGGCAAAAAAATCTCCGGAGGGTGTTATAACCGTTCGGGTCCCCTTGTCTTTGTCCGTTTTTCTGATGTTTACTACCTGGTGTAGCCCTTCTATTGGTAAACTGTCTCTTTGAAGGCTGAAGTCGCGCGTATGCCACCATTGATAGGTATATAAGTAGTAATTTCGGTAGTCCTTCACTGTTACCGATGAATCCACCCAGGCTTCGCTCACGATCTGTTTTCCGTTCCAGTTGCCCTTGTTGAGATAAAGTCGTCCGAGTTTGGCAAAATCGATCGCTCTGGCATTGATGCAGCAAAATCCTTTGGCCATCTGATGCTTTTTGCTGTCAACACTCCAGCTCGCCGGTGATTCCATACCCATAGGCAGCCATATTTTCTCTTCCAGATATGACGCCAGCGGTTTACCGGTGGCCCGCTCTACAATCCATCCTAATAATTGAGTGTTTATGCTGATATAGTTGAACTGACTGTCTGGAGCCAGTTCAATTTTCTGCTTGACAAGGTATTTCCGGAGATTTCTGCCGTAATAATACTTGGCCGCATCTCCGAACGGATTGACATATGATTCGTTAAACTTTATTCCGGATCGCATCTGCAAAAGATGCTCGATGGTGATGTTTTTGTAACCCGGATCGCGTAGTTCGGGCAGGTAGTTTGTAATGGGGTCCTTGATCGACTTTATTTTGCCTTCGTCGATCGCAATGCCCACCAGCGCGCTTACAAATGATTTTGCAACAGAGAAGGAGGGGACCTCATCACTGCTGTCGTAGTTGTTGAAATATTTCTCATAAAGGATGGAGTCGTTTCGAATGACAAGAAAGGCGACTGTGCCGTCGTTTTCGATGTGTTTTTCAAAGGGCAAACTATCATTTTTATGCGTCAGATACTTCGGCATCCGCAATGGTTGCGTTTCACTTTTATTAAAATAGAAAGGCGTAGCTGAGGATTTGATCTGTTGCGATGGAAATTTCTTGTGATCACGGATATCGGCAAAGTTCCAGATGAAAAACCGTCCCACATGGCAGGAACTGAAAAGAGTTGCGATCAACACTGGAATAAGGTGGCTTTTTTTCATGGCGTACGATGTTGGACTTGTTCAGTTGGGAAATGAATTGAATCGTTAAATTAATTTATGTGGTCGTCGTTTAGGTCTAATCCTGTTTAAGAAACACGGCCTTTCTGGTATTCTTATCCG
>JBIIHN010000320.1:0-3214 GCA_044235745.1 Bacteroidia bacterium | reverse complement strand
TGTTCGGTATAGTTTCTTCATTGAAGGGTTTCTTACAAGAAACAGAAACGTTGCAGCCGTACTTGAAAATGGAATCGATACCGGGAATGATGTACTTGTCACGGAAGAGCGACTTGTTCTGGCCTACGGCGGGGATCTGCGCCTGGGAAATAATGTCCTGCTTAACTACGGAATCCGGACCACCATTAATAAATCACTAAAATTTGGAGGTATGGTTCCCATCGCCTCCGTAACCTGTTTAATGAAATAATATCATGAAAAATGTACTTCTTCTTGTATTAATGCTGTTCAACAATATATTGATGGCTAATGTCAACAAAGTCTATATAGCTGTCGAATCGGAAGCCCTCAGCGCAACGCCGATACATGGTACTACTAGCTGGTCCAATTACATTGGTGCCGGCAAGCTGGCTTTTGCGAAAGGATATACCTATAAAATGCAAATTGAGTATTCAGGTCTCATTCCACCTGGGACGATAAAGGCCAGTAATACCTCTGCTATTGTCAGTCAAGTTGTACAGTCGGGAAAAATATTTACCTTTCAACTTTCCATCCCGGAAACCACCACTCGTCTTTCATTGTTTCAAATCGGATATAATAAGAGTGGTACAACTTTAAGTTTTATAATACCATGTGAAGTGGTGGAAATCGGAGCGCTGTTTTCCATGACGGTGAAGGATACGACCAATACGTTGATGGTTTCTTACGCCGCTAAATCGGATCAGCTGATGTCGATGACCTTCATAAAAAACACGGGCAATAAGTACTTCAGCTTTTACGGCAGTAATCTTCAGCATCTGAAATTTAATCATAGTCTGAGCAGCGGTCAATCTTTTGGATTTATTTTTAATGCCGGCAGTTTTCAGTCTAACAGTACTTCTCAGTTCAGTTTACAGACAATGGTTTCCGGTGTTCCCGCAAGCGGTGGTAAATTGACTGCAGATGTGCTTTCAAGGTTAATTGATACGGCGGCTGATAAACATTATCCCTGGGTTACTTACCGTTATGCCAGACGGATGCCGGGCGTAACCGGAAATCAGGTCATATCAACCTCATCGGGTTCGGGAACGCTCACCTCAGCAACAACGTTATTCGAAGTATTACCGGGTCAACAGTCTACTTTGCCTTCCGGTACCAGCGGATTTCATAATTTCCTTTCAGCCGGATATAATATTAACTAATATTGTGAAAAGGAAATTTTGCACGTACGATGACGCGAATAAAGACTGCCTTACAATTCGGGTGTAAGTGCTTTAATCTGTTAGTATCCATTTTTTTATTGTGGCTGTATCCGTTCAATGAGGTACAGGCTCAAATGCTAAGTCCTGAGAAGGAACAGGAAAGAGAGCAGGTTTTAAAAGAGGTGCTTAAGGTTAAGAAGGACACCAATTACGTTGCGCTTTGTTATAAATATGGATTGTTTTATGAGGGGATCAATAATGATTCAGCAGTTTATTATTACGAACGTGCAAGGAGAATCAGTAAAGAATTGGGATATGTGAATGGCCAGATTCGTTATTATGATTATCGCGGGTTGCTTTATATCATTGAATCCAATTATGATACTGCACTTCTATTGATGGACTCTGCCTATAAGATGGCAGTTAAGCATAAGTCCAGTCGTTGGATAGCTATAGAATTGAATCAGAAAGGAACCGTTTATCAGTACAAGAATGAGATGAATATTGCGGCTGACTTTTATCTGCAGGCGTTTAAATATGCGGAACAGATCAAAGACACACAGATACTCGCTTCTGTTTCGGGAAATCTTTCCGGAGTATTCATGGAGATTAAGGACTATGCCCGGAGCAGATATTTTTCGGAGTATAATTATGAAATCGCCCGATTGAAGGGAGATTCTGTATCCATGGGATATGGTCTGGTCAACATTTCAGCAAGCGATGAAAAGGACTCACTATTTACGCCAATGGCACAACGTGCGTTGGAAGCGTATGAGATTGCAATAAGATATAATGATATAACCTTGCTTCAGTTTTCACTCAGCAACTATGCGAGTGCATTAACTCATTTATTGCAACTGGATTCAGCGATTTCCTGTTATAAAACCTTAACCGGTATCAGCAAAGGGCAGGGAAATAACTATCATCTTGCACATAATCTGAGGGATCTGGCTATCGTTTATACTTATTCCGGTAGATATGAAGCAGCGAAGACTGCGTTTAAAGAGGCATTAATACCGGCATTGTCTGTTAATAATCATGCGCTGTTGATGTCCATTTATCAGGGATTGTCCACTGTTGAGGAACGACTGAAAAATTTTGAGGCAGCATTGGAAGCACGGCATTATTATGATTCCTACAGAGACTCCCTTGAATTAACTACACAGCATCAGCAAGCAAGCGAATTGGAAGTGAAGTATCAGAATGAAAAGAAGAGTCGCGAACTGGCAGAGAAAGAGTTAAGTCTGCAAACAGAGAAGGGTAAATCAAATACACGTTTGATCTGGTTGTCACTTGCAAGTCTTGGAGTATTGTTACTGTTATTGGTGATTTATTTCCGTACAAAGATTGCCCGTCAGAAATTATCCAGCCTGAAGAAGGATTCGGAGGTGAAGGAACTTCAGGCGCGGGAGGATGAACGTAACCGGCTGGCGGCTGACATGCACGACGATCTGGGAGCCGGTCTCTCCACCATCAGAATGATTAGTGAATTGGCGGTGAATAAGGATACAGAAGATGTTAAATATGATATACGGAGGATTTCTGCCCGCTCGGAAGAATTGGTGGAAAGTATGCGTCAGATGATCTGGGCGATGAGTAATAATAATAATTCACTCGAAGACCTTGTTGTGTATATTCGTAGTTACACACGGCAGTTTCTGGATGATCATCAACTGCCTGTTCAATTCGATATTCCTGATTCCATTCAGGAATTGAATGTCAGCGGACCCATGAAGCGAAATCTGTTTCTGGTAGTGAAAGAAGTGTTGCATAATATCATAAAGCATGCAGCGGCTACCGGCGTGTTCTTTGTGATTCAAATCCGCGATGGTTCTTTAATATTATCCATTCGTGACAATGGAAAGGGAATATACGGGTCTGATCAGAATAGATTTGGAAATGGCTTGAAGAATATGGAACGGAGAATGCGTGAGATAAACGGAAAAATCTCTATTGCAAGTGAACAGGGGACAACTATCGTGCTTGAAGTGCCTGTAATAACCTGATTTAAACAAGATGAGTGTTTAGATTAG
>JBIIHN010000319.1:0-3218 GCA_044235745.1 Bacteroidia bacterium | reverse complement strand
AAAGGAAGAATCCTTCATCATAGCCCTGAAGCGGGCCGAGTCACGAACCTGTCCTTGCGGCGGCTGCTGCGAAAAAGCAGGTAATGAGCAGAATATCAGCCAAAGAAATATTGCAATCCTCATAATCGTTTTTCAGGGTTAGATGGGTGAACAAAAGTACATAATTGTATAGACAAGAATCCGACAGATTGGTTTAATTCACTCAGTGCTCATTTAATTTAAACGAGGGCACGATTTATTTGAATCAGACAGTTATCTCTCTGAAAAGTACTTCAAGCACCGTTTGCCCGACAGCTTTCAGTGATTTCCGGTCAATCTTATCGATGGTATCGCCATGTGTATGCCAATGTTTCCAGAAATTGGAAGGTGTCTGAAAATCATAATGAATGATATCAATGCAGCGAATTCCGGCAATGCGATTGATATAAAAGTGGTCGTCGATGATGCCTTTGGTTTTTTCATTCAGGAAATAGTCACTGTAACCGATTTCATGCGCAGCTTTCCAGACAATATCCACCACATACGGTGCAAACTGCATCGATGTCCCCTCTTGTGTAAAGGTGGATTGTGGTGCACCTACCATATCCAGCAGGATACCATAACGGGCCATATAATTTGGGGTATGCAGATTTTTCGCCCAATACTGTGATCCCAGACAATAGCTATCGTCCATGGGAGGAAAGCTGCTGTTCTCCGGCTGACCATAATCTTCCGCATCAAAAAAGATAATATCCACACCCAGTTCAGGCCGGGCAATGGAAAGCTGTCGCGCTACCTCCATCAGTACACCTACTCCGCTGGCGCCATCGTTGGCACCATCTATCGGTTCCTGTGTACGGACGGTATCCTGATCGGCAAAGGGACGGGTATCCCAATGGGCGCATAGCAAAATACGGTTGCCGAGGGAAGGCCGGAAAGAAGCAATGATATTCTTTGAATCAAGGACTTTCCCATCAAAAGCCCTCACGCGGTATTGCTGCACGATGACCGTATCCGCAAAATCCTTCATTTTGTTCGTCATCCAGTCGGCACATTTTACATGCGCCGTTGAATTTGGAACACGCGGCCCGAACTTCACCTGTTGTTCTACATACGCAAACGCAGAATCAGCATCAAACACCGGCGCATTGACTTTCGGGCGAGTCGCTGTTTGCTGCTCCTGAACCTTCTTTCCCTCGTTACCACATCCCCACCAAAGGAGTACGGGTACGAAGAACAGGTATAAATTTTTCATGATGAGATAACGTTATCGGCTATACATAATTATGATTTACTCCAGGTACTGCCTTCTTTTCCGTCCTTTATCACGAAATTAAGACGGGTCAGTTCATCACGGATTTTATCCGATGTAGCAAAATCTTTCTTCGACTTTGCTTCCGCGCGGATGCTCAGCAATAATTCCATCACCGCTTTCAGATCGTCATTATTTCCTTTCACCTCAGAGCGCAGGCCCAGAATATCAAAAACAAACAAATTCATGGTTTCTGACAGCAAAGCGATATCTCCGGCAGTAAGTGTTTCAGTTCCTCCGTTTACAGAATTAATAATCCGCGCTCCTTCGAACAATTGTGAGATGGCAATGGCGGTATTCAGATCATCATTCAATGCCGCATACGCTTTCTCCCGCAGCTCTTTAACATCCGAAGTAGATATATCCGATGCCTTCAGCGAAGGAAGCAGATCAATCGCCGACATCAAACGGTTCATTCCTTTTTCGGCCGCCTGTAAACCTTCGTTGCTGAAGTCGAGTGTACTGCGATAGTGTGCCTGCAGAATAAAGAAACGGATCGTCATGGGGTTATACGGCTGCTCCAGCAGCGGATGTTCTCCTGTGAAAAGCTGTTTCAACGTAATAAAATTACCCAGCGACTTCCCCATCTTCTGACCGTTGATGGTAATCATATTATTATGCATCCAGTAACGTACCGGTGCCTGCCCGCAACTGCCTTTCGACTGTGCAATTTCACTTTCATGATGCGGAAAGAGCAGATCCATCCCGCCACCATGAATATCGAAAGTTTCACCAAGATACTTCTTACTCATCGCCGAGCACTCAATATGCCAGCCCGGGAATCCATTACTCCACGGTGAAGGCCAGCGCATGATGTGTTCGGGAGAGGCTTTTTTCCAGAGCGCAAAATCAGCCGGATTGCGTTTCTCTTCCTGCCCTTCCAGTTCACGTCGTTCGTTTCCGGCGCCGGCAATCAGATCTTCGATGATGCGTCCACTGAGTTTACCGTAATCGTTGTTCTTGCTATAGGAGATAACATCAAAATAAACCGAACCATTCGACTCATAGGCATAACCGTTATCCATGATCTTTTTAATCATTTCAATCTGCTCAATGATATGTCCGGATGCGCGGGGCTCAATTCCCGGAGGATTATTATTCAGCAGCCGCATGGAATCATGAAAACTTCCGGTGTACAGCTCTACGACCTCCATCGGTTCAAGCTGTTCCAGGCGGGCTTTCTTTGCAATTTTATCTTCCCCTTCATCCGCATCATTCTCCAGGTGACCAACATCAGTAATATTCCGTACATAACGTACTTTGTATCCCAGATGTGTCAGGTAACGGTTCAGCACATCAAACGTAATATATGGACGTGCATGGCCCAGATGTGTCTCTCCATAAACAGTAGGACCACATACATAGAGCCCGACGAACGGCGGATTAAGCGGCATAAACTGTTCCCGCTGACGCGAGAGTGAATTGGTAATATATAAGGGATGATTCATAAATACTATTGCTTGATTTATTCTCTGCGCCGGAAAGACACTTAACCTCACATTCAATTTCCTTTACCTCTCCCGACTTCATTATTGATAATTCTTTTTACCTACGTACAACTGACGTTTTTCTCTGTGCCTCTGTGCCTCTGTGCCTCTGCGTGAAACCCCTCAATTCTATCCACGATTCCAATTTGGCTATCTCACCTTTCCATACAACTGACGTTTTTCTCTGTGCCTCTGTGCCTCTGTGCCTCTGCGTGAAACCCCTCAATTCTATCCACGATTCCAATTTGGCTATCTCACCTTTCCATACAACTGAGGTTTTTCTCTGAACCTTTGTGCCTCTGCGTGAAACCCCTCAATTCTATCCACGTTTCCGATTTGGCTATCTCACCTTTCCATACAACTGAGGTTTTTCTCTGAACCTTTGTGCCTCTGCGTGAAACCCCTCAATTCTATCCACGTTTCCGATTTGGCTATCTCAC